>NZSH01000017.1:9535-20413 GCA_002696705.1 Woeseiaceae bacterium
TTTATTGTCTGNNNGATCGTGGAGGTGCATCNTNGTCTGTCGATGAGGTAGGCCAATCAGGNGCTCGCCANCGATTAGGTNNGATAGGATCTTTAGGATCNGTCATAGGCTCAGATAATCTTCGNGGCGGTTNGCTTAAATTGCNTCACTAGAAAGTTCACGCANTNTNANNTTTGTGTTCAGNATGTCTGGTACTATTANNAGGAACCANGCGTTNTNAATCTTGGTTTAACAACAAAAACTATACTGGTGCGATCTAGTAGTGTCAAACNTTCCNAACTGAAAAGATATTNAAATTAGAANGCTTAGCTTNGACCTGAGTGNGACGAACCTTGCTCGTTGTTCATGGACAGGTTATAGTCAAATTGTAAACGCATGAATGCTGTACCGGTTGGTCTGCTGGTCTTCANTTAAANGTNCTGAGNCGCGAGTGGAGTCGANACTTCACGTGTGAGTGGAGGAATGGTTGCTGTCATTATTTAAAGAAGAATCTGCACCTGATACCGAAATCATAGCCACATCTGATGTGGCTAGTCGGGCGTTGTCTGTCACTGCAGTTAAAACTGACTTTGTTGAAAAAGTCTATGGGAATTTAGCATCTGTCTACGATGTATTTTTCGGTCCAACATTGCATGCAGGGCGTCTAGAAGCAATCCGTAGTATATCGATCAAGCCTGGAGACAAAGTGTTAGAAGTGGGTGTCGGTACAGCTATTAATGCGACACTCTATCCNCGTCATTGTTCGGTTACTGGNGTGGATTTATCTGCTTCCATGCTTGAAAAGGCAGCCCGGCGTATTCAACGGCACAANGTAAGCAACATGCGANTGCTTCAAATGGATGCAGCCAATTTGAAATTTCCAGATGAGTCATTTGATACGGTGTATGCGCCGTANTTAATGAGTGTCGTGCCAGACCCTGTTCAGGTGGCACGCGAGATGGTACGAGTTTGTCGGACTGGNGGGCGAGTAGTNTTTCTNAATCACTTTAAGAGTGAAAATCCTNTTCTTTCTCGTATCGAACAACTGTTNTCACCGATGACNGTNCATGTNGGATTCAAGTTAGATTTGGACATGCAAGCCTTTTTTGCCCAGACGGGCATTAATCCAGAATCAATAAAGAAAGTAAACGTACCAAGAATGTGGTCGCTTGTTAGTTGTATTAAGGGCGAGTGAACTTNCNATGGCACTTCACGAGAGTAATTTNTTTCTCGAAAAGTCAGAATCAAAGGTCGCTACCTGNACATGTTCTAAGTGCGGGCATCGAGATGATTACCAAGTTCGTTGGATTAAGCGTACTAAGAAGGACAAGCTCCCGAGTGGAGCAGATGAACACGATCGAGCAGTATTTGGTAAACTTCGTAATTATTTCGTGCGAGTCGACGACGTCTTGACCTGTAATCGCTGCCGGCGCAAGTTTGAAATTCCTTCACAGCAGTCGGTCGCATTCTTTTAGTTGACAAGTGATTTTCTGATTGCTTGCTGACTGGTCTACCTATTTAGGAGATCGGTTAGAGATTCCGTGTTACTCAAGGTTATAATCAGGCCACTCGTGTCAAATTATGTGGCTAAAGAATTGTGCTTGAAGTCTACTTCGCGTAGGCGCCCCTTGTTTTTTGCAGCACTGAGTCTAATCTGCTTCACGGTACCGCTTTTCGCTGGATCTCGCTCAGAAGAGACTTCTACTTTTGACCAAGCCACGGGAGATGGATTCCTTAGGGTAGCGACACGTGCGTTGGCACACGGTGATTTTATTGAAGTTGAACGTTTGATTAAGGATCTGACTCCCAATGATGTAGACGGTTCGGCTGTGAAAGCGCGGATATTGATTCGTCGTGGTGATTATGAGGACGCCGAACAGATTTTGACCTCTGCGGTTGAAGTTGATCCAATTGGTGAAGCAGCACTTGAACTCGGCCTCCTTATGAAACTTGTCGGGCGTGAGTCAGAAGCCGTTGCTAGCTTGAGGCCGATTCTTGCTGCTGCCAGAAATCAACGTACAGACATTGCATTATTACGCTTGGGGAGGGCCGCTCAAGCTCTCGGTCAATACCGGGCTGCAAACCAGTACTTCAGACGTGCGGCGTCCCTCGCGCCTGGAGATCCGGCGATCAACACAGCATGGGGTCAACTCCTCCTTGAGAAACACAATAATAAGGATGCTGGGCGGTCGTTTCAGATCGCCTTAAGTAGTGATAGTGATTGGGCGCCAGCTCATCTGGGGGTCGCACAATCTTTGCGGGATGAAAACCCATCTGTAGCGCTCGAAACCGCAAAGCAATCGCTGAAGATNGACAAGNCTCTNATTGGCGCACACCTNCTAATTGCNGAACTCGCATACGACGATGGGCGTAGNAAAGTGGCCGAAGCGTCGCTTGTGCGGGCTTTCGAAATTAATCCACTGGANCTCNGAATGCGATCNNTGCGAGCNGCGATTGCCTATATTGAANNTCGTCNNGACGATTTTCAATCNGAGGTCAGTCGTGTGTTATCGATTAATCCACAATATGGAAATGTCTACCGCATTGTGGGTGCACAGGTTGCCCGCCACTATCGATTTGACGANGCAGTGNCGCTTGTTANTCGAGCTCTTGCGCTCGACCCGGATAACNCACGNGCGCAATCAGAATTAGGGATGCANCTNTTGAGAACTGGTGACGAAGANGCCGCNCGTNTNGTGCTAAANCGNTCTTTTGAAACGGATCCTTTTAATGTAATNACTTTTAATTTNCTTAAGATGCTGGATGNGGTGGAAGAGTTCGTAACAATCCATCGCGACAATCTGATTGTAAGGTTGCATCCNGATGAGGCGAANGTTCTTGGTGAGTACGCGGTTTCATTGGCTGGNGATGCACTANAAACGCTGTCTAANCGTTACGGNGTTGTNTTGANGGACCCGATTTTGATCGAGATATTTCCTCGNCATGACGATTTTGCTGTACGNAACNTAGGATTACCTGGCATGGTTGGNGCNCTAGGTGCNTGTTTTGGTCGAGTTGTGACTNTGGATTCTCCGCAGGCTTGGCCNCCNGGNACNTTCAATTGGCAGGCGACACTNTGGCANGAAATGGCGCANGTCATTACCCTGCACATGTCGAATAATCGAGTCCCACGATGGTTGACTGAAGGAATTTCTGTTTACGAAGAAAGNCTCGCAAACTCAGCATGGGGTCGCGGAAGGGAGATGGCATTCGNACAAGCCCTTAACGACGGNGCGATTATAAAACTACGNGATCTTAATGCTGGTTTTGCTCANCCCCAGACNNTNGCGCTCGCGTACTACGANGCCTCTCTTGTGGTTGAGTACCTTGTCGAAGNTTATGGTGAAAGCGTGNTGCACGAATTGCTGCGTGCNTATGGNGATGGTTTGGATACGGATACTGCGCTCGTACGCGCCGCCAATATTAATTTGGACNAACTNCAAGAANANTTNACTNAAGCTCTNNCAGTGCGTTTNGATGCGCTAAGTAGAGCTTTGCGAGNCNTTGAGATAAANGAGTTATTGGANGATGGAGATCATATCCAAACNTTNCGCTCATTGGCTCTCAATCACCCNGAAAATTACGAATTGCAACNGGNCTTAGGACAAGCNTTGTATNGAGCANGTCAATTAGANGAGGCAATTGATGTGCTTNAAGGTGCAGCGCAACTGGTTCCTATCGCTTCNGGNCCGAATAGNCCTCACGCCTTANTGGCTGANATTGCAATANAGCAAGGCCGTCGAGACNAAGCTATGAGTGAGTTTGCGACGNTACTTGANCATGANCANACGGGNCTTGAACCAGCNNGNCGTTTGGCGGCTCTAGCGGAAGAAACCGACANTNCAGAGTACAAGGTGNTTGCNTACAGNCGCATTGCANNGATTGATCCGTTCGANTCTGGANCTCANGGTGTGCTTGGACGNCTNGCGGTGGAGCGNGGGGATTATGACAATGCGATTCNGGAATTTCGTNTGGGGCTGGCTACCGGTCCAATNGACACNGTGGTCGCCTATACNGACTTGGCGGAAGCTTATCTNCTGAATAGACAAACNGAANNTGCNAAACGGGAAGCNTTATTAGCGTTAGAGNTAGCGCCATCCTACGAGAGAG
Organism: Woeseiaceae bacterium; assembly: GCA_002696705.1. Lineage (GTDB taxonomy): Bacteria > Acidobacteriota > Vicinamibacteria > Vicinamibacterales > UBA823 > UBA8106. The sequence goes on from NZSH01000017.1 coordinate 13,625, forward strand.
CTCAGGAGTTGTTATTNCGGGCAATTCAGTAGCACCTAAAGAAGATAATGGAAGGGANNGGTCGATTGCAGCAGCGAGTCAATGGNAGGTGTTGGCNTGGCGCAGGTGCTTGNTGCTANGNGNCGATTGTAATTGTGTTGGTTTGGACTGCTGGAACACGTTTTNTNCCTTTTGTTCATGCGCAAGTNCCTGTGATTTCNGCCGATCGGTTTGCTGGTCTAGAGTGGACTTTTGTGCGNATTCGTTATCAGTCGCAAAGTGCTAACGAAGNTCGNTTTCNACGTTCCTGGAATGCTCCCTGGGCTATCGATGCNCCGGCTGCTGAACAGAATTTGTCACGGCGTTTAAANACTGTCACTGCGATTCAAGTCAATGATCCNNTTGTGATNACTCTGAATGANGAACGTCTCTGGGAGTATCCNTGGATTTATATTGTTGAGCCTGGCAACTTGCACCTACNAGAAGAGGANGTGCCTCGCCTCAGAGAGTTTCTTTTGCGTGGTGGAACTTTGACGTTTGATGATTTTCACGGTCCACTTGAGTGGGAACACTTTGTTAAAGAGATNGGCCGGGTGTTNCCGGNTCGCGAGATTGTANATCTNGANCCCGATCATCCAATNTTTAGTTGTTTTTACACAGTCGAANGGTATCCACAGATCCCAGGGCTNGGCGCCTTNTTTAGNGGNCGGACNTGGGAAAAGGGAGGCTTCGTTCCACGTCTCCGAGCTATNCTTGANGATNATGGGCGAGCNATGGTGTTGATTAACTGGAATACTGATATGGGTGATGGTTGGGAGTGGTCGAATGCAGAGGAATATCCTGGGTTTATTCAGTACACAAGACAAGCCTATCGGATGATTATTAATGAAATTATTTATGCACTAACGCACTGATACAAAGTCTAAGTGTCTGGGAGAGAGAATTGGGAACCGACATCAGGATGGATACAAAGTCCCAAGTCATANCCGACGAGTTNGCCGAGCGGGTGGTGCANGGCCGCCANCAAATTGTTCAGCAACTGCAGAAGATTATTGTTGGGCAAGATGAATGTATTGATCTAGTTCTAACGGCTCTATTTACAGGGGGNCACTGTCTCATTACAGGAGTACCGGGGTTAGCCAAGACNCTNNTAATNAANACCTTGGCTNAGATACTTGACCTAACATTTCGTCGGATTCAGTTNACTCCAGATTTAATGCCAGCTGACATAACTGGAACCGAGATTCTAGATGAGGATGANGGTCATCGNGCNNTACGTTTTGTCAAAGGTCCAGTTTTTGCCCAAATTGTTTTAGCTGATGAGATNAACAGAACNCCACCAAAGACGCAGGCGGCGTTGCTTGAAGCCATGCAGGAGTTTCANGTTACGGCAGCAGGTCGCACGTACGAGCTAGAACCTCCATTTTTCGTGTTGGCAACGCAGAATCCTATTGAGCTTGAGGGGACTTATCCGTTACCGGAGGCGCAACTCGATCGATTCATGTTCAACATCGTGATGTCCTATCTATCAGAAAATGATGAAGTCCGAGTTGTAACTAAAACGACTGGGCTCGAGCAAAATGATCTTGATTGTGTTTTGCGTGGTGCTGACGTTCTGGAATTTCAGAAATGCGTACGTCATGTTTTTGTTTCTGAAGAAGTTGCACGCTATGCGGTACGGTTAGTTGATGCATCTCGGCCAGGTCGCCCGCCGAATCTTGAGTTTGTGAACAAATGGGTGAAGTGGGGTGCGGGGTTACGCGCATCGCAGTCACTGATTCTGGGGGGCAAGGCCCGTGCGCTGATGCAAGGGCGCTATCATGTTGCGGTTAGCGATATCGTCTCGCTGGCGTCGCCTATTTTACGGCATCGAATTATCACTAATTTTTATGCTGAATCCGAAGGTATTGATGCAGATGCTGTCGTAGAACGTTTACTTGAAGCAGTTCCAGTACCGAAGAGTGGTTTGTAAAGTGGCAATGTCTGGTACACGCAGAGAATTACGTTTATTGGATCCTGCGATTATTGCAGGTATAGGCTCCATGGAACTTAGAGCTCGAACAGTCGTTGAAGGCTTTCTGGCGGGTTTACACCGAAGTCCAATGAAAGGCTTTAGCGTTGAATTTGCAGAGTACCGGCAGTACTTACCTGGCGATGCTTTGTCTATGATCGATTGGAAGGTATATGCACGGAACGACCGTCATTACGTCAAGAAATTCGATGCGGAAACAAACGTTGAGTGTCATGTGTTGCTCGATGTGAGTGCATCCATGGGTTATGGGTCGCGTGGATTAACTAAATTAGATTATGGTTCCTATCTCGCGGCGTCCCTGAGCTATCTCATGACGCAGCAGCGGGATTCGGTGGGCTTTATGGCGTTCGATGATCATGTTGTGAATCATGTACGAGCGAGCTCTCGTCCTGGACAGCTACGTGCTGTGTTGTTGGCTTTGGATCAGTTACTTTTAGGGCAACAATCAAATCTTGCAAAGCCTCTCCATTTATTAGCGGAATCATTGGTCAAACGTGGTGTAGTCGTAATTATTTCTGATTTATTAGATGACCCAGACAAGGTTGTCCGCGGTTTAAAGCATCTTCGCTTTGGTGGTAATGATGTCGTTGTGTTTCAAATTCTCGATCCTGATGAGCTCGAATTTCCTTTCGAACGCGCCACGAAATTTCATGACCCAGAATCTGCAGATGAATTAATGGTCATGCCATCAGAAGTAAGAGCAGACTATATTCAAGCCATTGAAGAATTAGTTGCAAAGTACGACCGAGACCTTAAACTTGTCAACGTTGATTATCATCTTGTGGATACGTCTAAGCCGCTAGACCTTTCACTAATGCACTATCTGTCGACTCGTAGCCGTCGAGGTTAAGTCCCGATATAGGCATGGGGCAGTTCTTGGATTAGTTGACATCATGCTAGGATTTTCCCTTCTTGTTCCCGCATTTTTATTCGGCTTGTTAACGATTGCAGTGCCGATTGCATTGCATTTGATTAAGCGTGAGACAGCGCCGACGGTTTCATTCAGCGCCGTTCGGCTACTACGTCGAACGCCAATCGAGCGGACCTCTCGCCGTCGTTTAAGTGATTGGTTGCTATTGATATTGAGGGTTGTCGCCTTAGTGCTGCTGGTTCTCGGTTACGCTCGACCCTACTCAACTGATGCACTTGGTGCAGACAGTAGACCGCTTCTCGTGGTGGCAGTCGATATTTCATTTAGTATGGCGGTTGACGGTCAATTTAACCGAGCGCTACGGTTGGCCGAAGAGGCACTACGTGGTGCTCCGGATGACCATGCGGTGGCTGTAACTGCGTTCGACACTGTCGCCCAAGTCATTGCTGAACCGTCGTTCGATCGTCAGTCTGCTGTTGCGAAACTCAGACAACTGATACCAGGTGCAGGGGCGACAAGCTATTCTGTGGGTTTAGACCATGCGGCGAAACTCATCGGCCAGCGAGCCGGCGGTATTACGGTCATAAGTGACCTTCAGTTTACGGGTTGGCGTGAATCAAATCGTGCGAGGTTACCAGAGACAGTTGATATTAGGGTCGTCGATATTGGAGCACCGCTGGACAATATGGCTCTTATTCAGATTCGGCCCGAGCCAACTCGAACAGTGGCGATGATTTTAAACAGCGGAGTTGAGGTTCAGAATACGTCGGTACGCCTTTTGCTTGACGAGCAAGAAATTGCTCGGGCTGAAATTGTTGCGCCAGCTGGTCAGCCTGTGGAAGTGGCATTTCCAGTTGTTCTACCGAGGGCTGGAGAAGTACAAGTGGTCTTGGATGATCCTCGAGGTGTGGCTATCGACAACTCACGCTATATGTTGCTGAAGGGTCCTGAACCAAAGTCGTTACTAGTGGTAACGACTGGTGACAACTTGAATACTGACGGATTTTACCTTGAACAGGCTCTAGGTGTTGGTCGTGAACAGACAGGCTTTCAGGTTGTGTTGATTCCGGGTACGAATATTGCACCGCTGATACAGTCGACCAATCCAAATAACCTAGCTGCAATTTTATTATTGACGACAAGAGGATTAGATCAAGCGAGTCAACTACTGCTTGCAGAGTTTGCTGCCAATGGCGGAGGAGTGTTAATTGTCGCAGGACAAGATGTGGAACCGGCTACGGTTAATGCGTTTCTTCAAGGAACTCTAACTTTGTCACCAGGCCGTCTGACAAATCTGGAGCGAAACTTAATTCCAACTAATAGACGTCATACAATTTGGAGAGCTTTTGGTGACCGCCTTGGCAATCTTAGCCAGGTGGGGTTTTCTTCGACCATGACTATCACACTTGACGGGCAAGCAGAGGTTCTAGCTAGTTTCAATGATGGATTTCCTGCACTGGTTGAATCAAAAATCGGTCACGGAAGCGTAATAGTCTTTGGATCCGACTTAAACAACGAATGGAATAATTTTCCTCGTCATCCCACGTTCGTACCATTCGTGCAGGAGATCGTCCGATATCTAACTGCTGAACGAGAGATGTCACATGATTTCGTGGTTGGCAACGTTCCGCGAGAGGTAGCGCCGCGACCAGGGTTTGCAACTCTATCTGCTTCTGGTCGGCGCATTGTCATCAATGTCGATAGTGCCGAATCTGATCTCAATCGACTTAGCATGGATGAATTTATAGTAGCTGTTGATAGGCATCGAGAGGCTGTCGATGCTACGACGGGTGAATCGTTAAGNGAAGGGCATNANGTTCACCAATACTGGCAGTATATATTTGGTCTGATGCTGGCCATCTTGATGACGGAAAGTCTGCTNAGTGCTCGAACGAGCTAATTTNATGGTTNAAAACNATATTACGGAATTCGATTCGNTATTGACGCNNATACGNCGGCGTTGGACAACAAATATNTTNCTCCGACTNGTTGGGCACGNGGNACTCGCTNTTAGNTTGATCGTNGNCATGGCTGTGGTAGTCGAAGCTGTNTGGCAACCGACCGACCTGCCATTGATTNTGCTTGCGCTGNTGACNTGCGGCATGGTTGCAACTTTTTTAGNCTGGTTGTTTTGNCGCACNTNCTTNNTTCCAGACAATCGTAAGCTGGCCAGATTTGTTGAGGAATGTATACCTGAACTTGGAGACAGTTTTGCCAGTGCCGCGGAAGTNGNTCANAGTTNAGAGAACCGTGCTATNGGAACTCTTGTGCTGGCCGNTACGATAGCGCGNTTACGTGAGGTAGATCTTGAGCGAGTGATCAGCCGCGCNCAACTNTTCCGNATGGCTAGNTATGGCGTAGTNACNCTGANTAGCTTGATATTNGTTTTAAGTCTTGCNGTCGAACCNGGGCAGCGAGTTACCGGCGCTGTTCGNCTNTACGCGTTCCCAGAAAATGTNTTNATTAANGTTGAACCCGGTGACCTTAAAGTTGTTGAAGGGCAGTCTATACGGATACGGGTAACGCTCGGTGGTGTGAGCGCTGCATCGGGAAGGACACGACCAATCTTGGAATTGAATCAAACATCAGAGTGGCGTGAAATTGGCATGCNGCCTGTCGATGAGGGATACGAGTTCGAATTAGCCTCTGTNACCGACAGCTTTAACTATCGTGTAAGAGCCGCTAGTGCAAAATCAAGCGAGTATTCGGTCATTGTGTTAACCGCACCACGTGTTGAGCGGATTGATGTTGNATACGAATACCCATTATTTACTGGATTAGAAAGTCGGATCGAGATGGACGGTGGGGACATTTATGCTCCTCCTGGCACCAAGGTGACGTTATTCATTCATGCGAATAAAGGGGTGCAGGAGGGAGANATTCTACTGGACAATGCCGGACGGCTTGACTTGGTGGGCGACGTAGATGGGCCTTCAATTCTAGAGGGCACCTTTGAAATCTCAGGGAATGACTCGTACCAGGTGAATTTTACGGATGTTGACGGTNTGAATTTAAAAGANGNGATGAAGTACTTTGTCCGTGCCATTGACGACCGTCCTCCAGAAGTGAGATTTCTNCGACCAGCGACGGATCGTTCAGTGACTCAGTTAGAAGAAGTAACGCTCGAAGTGTTAGCTGATGATGATTACGGATTCGAAAAATTCGAGCTAGTTTANGCTGTTGGAGGTGGCGCTGAAAAAANCATTCCTTTTGAACATGCACTGTCGTCAACAGAATTAGTAGAGATACACACTTTGTATCTTGAGGACATGAAAGTGCAACCNGGCGATTTCGTNACCTACTACGCACGTGTCAGAGATGTGAATCGGGCGAAGGCGTCTGTCGAATCAAGAAGCGACATTTTCTTTCTTGACGTGACGCCTTTTGAACAAGAGTTCGAGTTAGCACAGAGTCAACAACAGACTGACAGTTCAAATAGCGGATTAGNTGATCTTATTGCTGCGCAAAAAGAGATCATCATTGCAACGTGGAAATTTGAACGGCAGAACTTGTTAGATGAGGAAATGCTAGTGGTGGCACGGGCGCAGGGNGAGTTAAGAGCGCTTGTCAGGCAGATCGGAGGATTAGGTGATCGGCGGGTTCGGCAGGCCGNTGCAAGCAGCCAAGCTGNACGCATGAACAANCCCTTGGTATTAGCCGACCANGCGATGGCTAGTGCTGAAAATTGGTTAGGTAAGGCTGAGAGTGCTAAAGCTTTACCATTCGAAAAGGAGGCCCTAAGTCAGTTGCTGAAAGCACAGGTCGAGAATCGTCGACGTCAAGTTTCGCAGCAGCGAATGCGAGCTGGTGGAGGTTCGGGTCAATCGACCGTCGATCTTTCTGCTTTATTCGATCGGGAATTACAAAGAGAACAACAGACAAACTACGAATTGAGATCGCAAGGATC
>NZSH01000018.1 GCA_002696705.1 Woeseiaceae bacterium
CGATGCTGGGGTTACTCAGGCAATCATGGCGGGCCAGGTAAAACACACCAAATTGTTTTCCGATATCGTACCGGATTTGAAACTGATGTCGGTCTTGCGGCGTCTCAAGTCACGCTCTACCGATTCTTTACTGTCGGCTATAGCTGATGTTTTCCGTGAACATAGTATTGAGTTCCTAGATTCGACAACGTTTCTCCGACCGCTTTTGGCTGGCCCTGGAACGATTGGGGCTAGGGAGCCCTCTGAGACTGAATGTAATGATTTTCTGTTTGGGTATCACATGGCTGATGTGATTGCAGGGTTAGATGTTGGNCAGACCTTAGTCCTTAAAGANCAGGCGGTTGTTGCAGTNGAAGCTATGGAAGGCACTGANGCTGTCATTACNAGGGCTGGACGACTCGCAGGTCCAGGTNCTCGGGTNGTGAAAGTGGCNAAGCCGAATCAGGACATGCGTTTTGATGTTCCNGTTGTGGGGGTANCCACGATTNGTACGATGCGCGAGGCTGGTGCGTCTGCGCTTTCGGTGGATGCTGGTAANACNTTGATNATTGANGTNAAGGCGTTTGTGCAGGCGGCTGACGAGGCCGATATTGCTGTGGTTGGACGCAATCTAGATAAAAGTGATANNTCGCNATGAAGTTNTCTCGATTAAGGGTTGGAGTTGTGGGAGTTGGGCATGTTGGNCAACACCATGCGCGCATCATGGCNTCGTTGTCCGATGTTGATTTAGTNGCTGTAGTTGATGTTAANAAAGACCGAGCCATCGCNGTCGCNGAGACCACGGGNGCTTTGGCNGAGACANATATCGANGCATTGGTCNGCCGTGTCGACGCNGTAAACATTGCAGTCCCAACNGACGCNCATATGGAAGTGGCGCTCCCGTTTTTGGAGCGCGGAATCTCCGTACTNGTTGAGAAACCNATCAGNNGCAGCNTAANCGAAGCNGACGCCNTAATTGCTGCAGCTCATGNGTCGGGNGCCGTACTCGCGGTAGGGCATACNGAGAGATATAATCCNGCGGTGATAACGGCGAGGACTCTTNTTGACANTCCNCGTTTCATTGAGGTTCACCGGCTCAGTTCTTTTTCGTCGAGGAGTTTAGATATTGACGTAGTGTTTGATGTAATGATTCACGATCTAGATGTGCTTCTGACAGTTGTGCAAAGCGANGTCACGTCTATCGAGGCNGTGGGAGTTTCAGTGTTGAGNNANCNGGTCGATATTGCNAATGCTCGTCTTCGGTTTGCATCNGGGTGTATTGCGAANATTACGGCGAGTCGTATCAGTCGTGAGCAAATTCGAAAAGTCAGATTCTTTCAAGCTGGTGCATATTTGTCGATCGATTATGCTGCCCAGGAGGTTGACGCTTGGCGACTTGTCAAATCAGGCCAGGCTCCANCGTCGATTGAAGGCGGTCAAATGNATNTTNAAAAGGAGGANCCGCTCCGATTGGAACTNTTNGATTTNGTAAGTGCGGTTCGTCATCACCGNGCACCNGAGGTTACGGGNGAGGACGGTCGCCGTGCATTAGNNCTGGCGCAGCGGATTACGGATCAAATGAAGGTTCGCNAATANGATTTTCAATNGAAATGACGGNNATATAAACATGCATCNCGACTTGAACGAATTCATTGCAGCAATTGAAGCCCGTGGGATGCTATCCCGTNTCACTGAACCAGTCAGTCCAGATCTNGAAATCTGTGCGGTTACCGATCGNGCCTCGAAGTCACCNGGTGGNGGNCCAGGNTTNCTCTTTGAACAGCCNACCGGATATGACATTCCTGTGGCAACAAACCTTTTTGGTTCGCTGGAACGGATGNTGCTNGCTCTTGGAGTGGAGTCATTCGATCAGNTTGCTGATGAAATTGAAGACTTAATTACNCCTAAAACTCCCTCTGGCATTTTGGATGCTATGAANNTGCTCCCANCNATCGGACGGCTNAAGGATTTGATGCCGAAGGTTGTGAGNNCNGCGAAGTGTCAAGANGTTGTNAACGAAGATGCAACNCTCGACGAACTTCCGATCTTNCGATGTTGGCCTGATGATGGTGGGCGCTATATCACTTTTCCGCTTGTCATNACCAAGGANCCTGAAACGGGAGCCCGNAACATTGGTGCCTATCGGATGCAAGTGTACGACGGTCGTACAACAGCAATGCACTGGCAGAGGCACAAAGGTGCCGCACAACATTTTAGNGTAGCCGAACGTTTAGGCAAGCGTCTTGAAGTGGCAGTAGCTTTNAGTCCNGACCCCATNATGGCCTATGCTGCCACGGCGCCGATGCCAGAGGGTTTGGATGAGTTATTGTTAGCNGGGTTTTTGTCGCGACAGCGTGTTGANCTGNTTAAAGCTGTGACGGTCGATCTGGAAGTGCCNTGTAGNGCCCAGATCGTTTTGGAAGGATANGTTGATCCAGGTGAGCGACGACGAGAAGGACCGTTTGGCGACCACACTGGTTTCTATTCGCTGGCCGATGATTTTCCAGTATTTCANCTAACCTGTATAACACGGCGACAGCATCCAACTTACCTGACGACGNTTGTAGGAATTCCTCCAATGGAGGATTACTATCTCGGNTGTGCCAGCGAACGNATTTTCTTGCCCCTGATTCGAAAGACTCTACCCGANATTGTAGATATGCATTTTCCGGCCGANGGGATTTTTCACAACTGTGTNNTCGTCTCTATCGACAAGCGCTATCCTGGNCATGCNCGGAAGATTATGAATGCNTTCTGGGGATTGGGTCAGTTNATGTTTTCGAAAATCATTATTGTGGTGGACTCCAATGTAGATGTTCAGAACGTCAGCGAAGTCGCNTGGATAGTGGGAACGCACATCGATCCTGAGCGAGACATTCAGTTTACGCGAGGACCGGTTGATGATCTCGAGGCAGCCTCTCAAATCCCTGCCTACGGTAGCAAAATGGGAATAGATGCTACGAAGAAGTGGACNAGNGAAGGCTTCATTCGAGAATGGCCCACACGAGTNGTGACCACTCCCGAAGCGAGTGAGNNNGCCGAGANGATTTGGAGNCAGATCGCATCGCGATTCAAGGAANGATNGGTTGCGTTTAGTAANCTGNTNAATGTTTATGAGTACACTCCTAGGTGAAATTGGNGACCAGCTAGCNGCTGGACAAGCATTGGACGANGTNCAGACTGAGGCTCTGGTGTCATCTGATGACCTTCTGACCATAGGGATGCTTGCTGATGATGCTCGNCGACGNATTCANGGNGATAGCGTTTCATTCGTCCGAGTTNTNGAAGTGTCGCTTNCANAGAAGGTAGCGCCTGTAATGGTTCCCGACACAGCAGGCGAAGTGAGAATTGTGGGTACACCAGATTCCATNGANGNCGCTGTCACTGCNGCCCANTCNCTAACGACACTAGTTGGACCACTTGGACCACCNATAACAGGATTTTACNTGAGCGACCTTGAGCTGNTGGCTGAGGCTGACGGTGTATCNCTTCGAGGATTATTGTCAGAACTCCGTTCGGCNGGNCTTAGGTCGATCGCAGAGGCTCCNGCAGACAGACTTCNACANCCGGANCAAGCTTTTCAGGCTGTCGTCGANGCTAACTTACCGGTGACGACNGTGACGNTCCATCATGTANNTGCTCCTGACATTCTTGAGACTTTCAGNCGAGTGTCTAGNTGGNAAATGCNCAAAGGTTANGTCCGAGCGTTTGCACCAATACCTCGNATGGTTGAGNCCTCAGANCCGAGCACTGGCTATGATGACGTTCGTCAAGTTGCACTCGCGCGATTACTAGTTGACAATATCGACTCGATTCAGGTTGATTGGNTTATGCAGGGTACTAAGCTTGTGCAGGTCGCACTAACATTTGGCGCAGATGACGTAGACCGCGTGCCTACAGATGAAAACGAAGATGTAGGTGTGCGTCGAGTCACATCAGTAGAAATTCGTCGGCAAATTGATGCTGCATCACGAGAACCCGTCGAACGTAACGGTTGTTTTGAGGCTATGACATCATGATCCGAGTAGGAACGGTTGCTTATCTCAATGCGAGACCATTGGTGTGGGGTCTTGATAACCAACCAGAGCGATTCCAATTGAGATTTGAGGTGCCATCTAAATGTGCCAGTTTATTGCACGAGAGTGCAGTTGATCTTAGCCTCATACCGTCGATTGAATATGTGCACCGTCCGGCCTATCAAATAGTTCCAGATATCGCTATTACATCGCTTGGCCCTGTTGCATCAGTGGCTGTTTTTGCTAGCCGTCCTATCGCAGCGGTTAGAACGATTGCCGTTGATGCTAGCTCACGCACGTCAGTGGCTTTGTTACGCGTTTTATGTGCGCAATGGTTCGATATCGAACCAAAGTTTATTAGGTTACCCCCAGACATTCCTGCGATGTTGAAGCGATGTGATGCCGCCCTTGTCATTGGTGATCCTGCGCTTTTTGCCGATCATGATGCGCTTGGTCTTGAAAAAATCGACTTGGGAGAAGAATGGACCGCGATGACCAACTTGCCATTTGTATGGGCTTTTTGGGCGGGCCGTCCTGGTGTAGTAACTTCAGATGACATATTGGCTTTCCAGGCCGCACGCAATGCTGGCGTTAAGGAAAGTGACGCAATTGCGAGAGAATTCTGTGATACCGACGAAGACCAAGTTGAGTTGGGAGCACGGTACCTCCGAGAAAATATTGGTTATGTCTTGGACGATGCAGGCCGTGCAGGTTTAAAGAAATTCTTGAAAGCCACCAAGGAGCTTGGAGTCATTCAGGGTGATACAACAGTGACGTTTTATCCGTCTCAGGACGGGTAGCAAGGGCGTCAACCTAACAAGCTAGTTTATAAGTATTGTGCATTCCAACAAGTGTGACATTGTTGTTGAAAAAGTTAGATTGGGTGAGCGACTCTCCCAAGAAGACGCTTTAACACTGTACAAAAACGCACCCACTCATCTACTTGGCAGACTGGCCGACGAAGTTCGTGCTCGACGCCATCCGGAGAAACTTGTTACCTATATCATTGACCGCAATGTGAATTACACGAATATTTGTATCGCCAAATGCAATTTCTGTGCATTCTATCGACCTGTAGGCGCTAAAGATGGTTACGTTTTAGCCTTTGAACAAATCTTTGAAAAGATTGACGAAACCATTGCCGTTGGAGGAGGGCAACTGCTACTCCAAGGCGGTCACAATCCTGATCTTCCGCTGGAGTGGTATGAGGATCTATTTCGAGCCGTCAAGCAGCGGTACCCAGGTTTTTGTCTTCATGCTCTTTCACCGCCTGAGATAGTTCATCTGTCTAGGCTTAGTCAAATTCCAACCTCGACGGTTGTAGAACGATTAATTGCTGCTGGCCTTGACAGTATTCCTGGTGGTGGTGCTGAGATTTTGGTCGACCGGGTGAGAAAGTTACTGAACTGCTATAACAAGGCCACAACAGAGGAATGGTTGGACGTGATGCGCGATGCTCACCGTGCAGGATTACGTACGACTGCAACGATGATGTACGGAACGGTTGAACGATTAGAAGAACGAGTAGAACACCTGTTACGTCTGCGTGATCTCCAGGACGAGACGCATGGTTTTACTGCTTTCATCACATGGAGCTTTCAGCCAAGCTTTACCGAGCGCGGTGGTATCGAAGCTACTGGCATTGATTACATCCGAACGCTCGCGTTAGCACGATTAGTGCTCGACAATATTGATAACCTACAGGCATCTTGGGTTACACAGGGTGGTAAGATTGGTCAGCTTAGTTTGTTGTATGGTGCAAACGATATGGGCAGTGTGATGATCGAAGAAAATGTTGTACGCGCGGCTGGTGCTAGTTACTGTATGGATGAAGTTGAAATTGTTCGAAATATTGAGAATGCAGGTTATATTGCGAAGCGTCGGAACATGCAGTATGAAATCATCGGCGAGCCCATTTTCCGAGAACGCCACGTGCCTCGCATGACAACTCTGGCAGCAGTGAGTGCTGATAAGGAGCGGTTGTTTCCACCTGAACTATCGGGGTATGACGCACGCACGCCAATTGGCAAGCGGCAAGGTACCTCAAAATAAATTTTCCGTTTTACCATGCATCGCTATCGGGCGTCTTGGCTTCTGCCCATCATCGGACCACCACTTAAGGATGGTTGGGTTGATGTGGATAACGGACTTATTGTCTCCGTCGGCTGTACTGATCAGGAGGTGCCCGGGTTAGGTAAACCTCTAAATCACAGGGATGGTCTGAAGCAGATTGATCTTGGCAGCGTGGCAGTCATGCCTGGATTGGTTAATGCACATACCCATCTTGAACTTTCGGCATTGGCTGGTGAGGTTCCAGCTGCATCGGCGATGCCACATTGGGTGGAAAATCTTCTTGCTCGTCGTATTGAACTCAAGCCGGATGGCGATGCCTCCATCAGGGAAGCGATTAAACAACTCCGTCAGAGCGGAACCGTACTCGTTGGAGATGTTAGTAACACGCTGGCGTCATTTAAACCCCTAGTCGATAGTCAGCTTGCGGCAGTGGTCTTTCGCGAAATTATTGGATTCCGCTCTGCTGATGCGGTCAAGCTCGTAGAACAGGCTTGTCGTGAGCTGATGACTTTGGTCACTAATAATCGAGTTCGCACGTCACTTGCGGCTCATGCCCCGTACTCAGTCTCATCGAAAGTCTGCGAGATGATTCGCTCAACGGTCGATCGTTGGCCTGGCGCACCACGGAGTATTCATCTGGCTGAATCTNTTGAGGAAGTTGACTTCTTGCAGACCGGANCAGGTCCTTGGAAAGANTTGCTCATTCGACTCGGNGCTTGGGATTCGGAGTGGACTCCACCAGGTTNTAGCCCAACCGATTTTCTGAGAGNAGTGGGTTGGTTGGACGATCGTGCAATCGTNGTACATGGTGTCCAACTGAAGTCCGAGGATTTATGCACCTTGGGNGAAGCGGGAGTAACCCTAGTTGCATGTCCGCGTAGCAATGAATGGACTGGCGCAGGTCAATCNCCGGTGGCAAGTTTCTACGAAGCTGGCGTNCGTGTAGCCATTGGGACGGACAGTCTTGCAAGTACNGCAGATCTTAACCTGTTTACCGAATTAGCTGCTGTCAGGCGATTGGCTCCGGATGTAGNNGGTCGTACAATCCTCGANAGTGCTACAAGGCAAGGTGCACGGGCACTAGGGTTTGGGGATGACTACGGATCNATTGAGNCTGGCAAACGAGCAGATTTAATTGCGGTACAGCTTCCCGATATCGTNGAAGATGTGGAAGAATATCTANTAAGTGGCATTCAACCTCANCAAGTGCNATGGATTCGTGATCAGCAGTAATATCTTTCTGTGAGAANTAAGAANAATGAGGACANAAGATAATGTTTGAACNCCTGNACACCTACGGGTCGTTCATACGATTCAGCCATTCGGTATTTGCATTACCTTTCGCGTTGACNGGNGTCTTATTGGCGTCCAGGCACACTCCTGTNACGATAACGACACTACTNTGGATTATTGCTGCNATGGTGTCTGCGCGGGCTGCGGCAATGGGNTTTAATCGNNTNGTTGATTCTCGTTACGATGCACTCAACTCACGCACAGCCNACAGAGAGATGCCTCGTGGAGTCATTTCAAAACGTGCAGGTGCNGTTTTCGTGATCTTTANTTCAATNANCTTCATGGCCGTGACTTTTCAGTTGTCCTGGCTTTGTTTCATCTTATCTCCGNTCGCCCTTAGTCTTGTGTTCTGGTANTCACTGGCNAAAAGGTACACNGCNTTTACACAACTATTCCTTGGNTTGGCGATGGCGGTAGCACCCATTGGNGGTTGGCTCGCAGCAGGTGGGCGNGNCGGTTTNGAGCCATGGCTTCTNGGTTTGGCGATCGGGGCTTGGGTTGCTGGCTTCGACGTGCTGTATGCNTGTCAGGATTTTGATTTCGATCGAAAATACGGTCTCAGATCGATTCCTGCGCGTTACGGAATTCAGGNAGCGCTCACTATTTCACGAAGNATGCATGTCNTAGCAGTAACGGCTTTAGCATCTCTGGNANTGGTTGTTCCACTTGGTGTTGTCTATTTGNCCGGGGTNGCATNTGTCGGAGCCTTGCTTGCCTATGAACAGTCCCTCGTTAAAGCGAATGACTTATCAAGAATCAAACAAGCCTTCGATCTGAATGGATATGTAGGATTCGTTTATCTNNTGGTTACNGCNGTGGCGNTATATGTCGACTAAGNANCNGAGGCCACGGATGGCAGTTGGCATTACNGGAGCTAGNGGTGCAGCATATGCNACCCGAACTCTNGCCTCACTTTTGTCGCGTGGNTACCACGTCGAATTAGTCATCACCGAATTCGGTCGTCGACTTATCTTGGANGAGCTTGGTGAACANNCGAATCCAGATCAATTNATGTCATTTCTAACGGAAAGATATGGATCAGAAGTCANNAGGGGAGAATTGACGGTNTGGAGTAATAAGGATTTAGGNGCNGGCATTGCGAGTGGCAGCCATCGGTGCGATGGGATGGTAATCGTGCCATGTTCGATGAAGACGTTAGCCGGAGTCGCNCACGGACTCTCTCGTAGTCTTGTGGAACGGGCCGCGGATGTCATGCTCAAGGAAAAGCGACCGCTTGTGATCGTGCCCAGAGAGACGCCGATGAGTTTACCCCAACTTAGGAATATGGTGTTATGTGCCGAAGCCGGCGCNACTGTTCTACCGGCGATGCCCGCATTTTATCAAGGGCCAAAGACANTNGATGATCTCGCTGATTTCATTGCCGGTAAGATTTTGGNTGCGCTCGGANTAGAGCAAGATCTTTACCAGCCNTGGAAGGAATGACACCCCATTCTGGTTCAATACAGAAAAACGCTGCTCGCATTGCAGGCATGTTTGATGCGATCGCGCCCCAGTACGATNTCTTAAATAANCTACTAAGCGTTGGAATGGACCGACGATGGAGAGATAAGGCCGTTGAGGTGCTACAGTTGGCCGGTGATGAAACCATGCTTGANCTTTGCACTGGTACAGCTGATCTGGCTTTGACGGCTGTTCGAANAACCGAGGGATCGCTAAAACAGGTTGTGGGTATTGATTTTGCTGAAGGAATGCTAAGTCTCGGTCAGGCTAAAGTGCGTCGGAAAGGGCACGGAGATTCCTTACATCTGGTTCGTGGAGATGCTTCCTCGATACCGNTGTCTACANCTTCTGTGGACGCAGCNGCTATCGGTTTTGGAATTCGTAACGTGGAGGACCCAGCCGCTGTTTGTGCTGAATTGCGGCGNGTTCTAAATCCAGGCGGACGCCTGGCNATTCTAGAGTTCGGGTTTCCNTCGCTNCCNGTATTACGGCANGTTTACCAGTGGTACTTTACACGCATCTTACCNAGCATNGGACATCTGATCTCACGGCATCCNGAAGCTTACAGTTATCTNCCAGCNTCAGTGAGCTCGTTTCTTGTGCCAGAGGCGTTTACTGGNTTANTGCGACGAGCAGGTTTTGAGCGTATTCGCGACTTNCCANTAAGCTGTGGAATTGTGCATTTGTATGTNGCTGTAAAGCCATAAGNCTTTTTGTTAGGTCNNGATGTCTAAAAAGATGTAATTGCTATAATTAGATGATCTANTCATGTATTTTGANCTTGAAANTTCTCGGCCNGATACACCAACTGTCGACAGGGCNATGTCGAGACGTGAANGCCTACTTATTTCACTGCTCGCTCATGTGGTGNTTCTNCTGGCAATTTNGATCGTTCCAACATTGCCGTTTGTACAAGAAGCTATCAAGCAGCGCACTGAGGATATGGTGCGTCGACAGGAACAACAGCTCGCACTACAGCGTCAACAAGAACAAGAGGANCGTCGAATCGTGTTTGTGGAGCCACTCTTTGATGTNCTGTCTCCANCGCCACCGGAACAAGGATTTCTTTCTGATGAAGANCGAGTAGCTCGNGCACCAGAGCGGGCNATTGANCCGGAAAACCCTCTTCCTTTTGCNCGGGGNAATTCATTTGCTCNGGTTGTGGCTCCTGAGTTNTTGGAANNACCTCGTGGTGATGGGTTGGCATCNGANCCAGCCGAAGGTGAAGANGTNGGCGAGGAGGAATCAGNAGCAGCCGCTTCGNCTGAGGNGAATACTGATANTGCTGAAGCTTCTGANCAAGANGANAGNAAGCGTGAGTTAGACGGTTCTGAAGATATAGGAATNCTTGAGTTTCCAGAGGGACCAAATGAGGTGGCGCGCGCNGCTNCCNNNACACCAGAAGTTNGTGAGACAAGGGCGGCACCACCGCTTGCTGGTGGTTCCCTNGGTGACGCGATTCGAAATATCGAAAGGTTTATTGATCAGGAANCCTTCAATAACCCTNGCGGAGGCGAGGGNGAATTNGGTCCCTCGATTCAGTTCAATACAATGGGTGTGGAATTTGGACCATGGNTTCGCCGTTTCATTGCTCAAATCAAGCGTAACTGGATGNTGCCGCAAGCGGCGATGACNTTNAAAGGGCACTCTGTCTTAACATTTAATGTTCATAAGAATGGNGCGCTNACTGACGTAACGGTGCTTGAGCCATCGATTTATTCATCGTTTAACAGTTCTGCCCGCAATGCCTTNNTANCNTCGAATCCGACACAGCCACTGCCGCAAGAATATCCTGTTAACACTGCATTNTTTACGGTCACNTTCTANTACAATGAACCAATTCCAGGCTACTAATAANTATTGAGNATGTGAGTCAAACGGGTNATATCGAAGCTGTCTTTCATGGCTCGGTTCGTCCGGTTACACGTCGACATTTTGGTGTTTCTCAGCGGGTTATTTGGTTACGACGCGCATTAGTGATCTTGGGATTAATACGTGGATCTAAAGACGTCGTTGCGGCTTGTTGCTATCGTCGGACCTACGGCGACTGGCAAGAGTGATCTTGCGATAGCTTTAGCGGAATGCTTCGACGGTGAGATTGTTAGTTGCGATTCAACCGCTGTATATCGTGGTTTTGATATTGGCACTGACAAAGTTCCGATTGAAAGGCGACGGGGCGTTCCACACCACTTGATAGATGTTGCAGATCCTTATGAATCTTACTCAGCGGCTCGCTATGCGACTGAGGCGTCGGCAGTGGTGCGNGCGATCGTGAACCGAGGACGTCTACCAATTCTGGTTGGCGGTAGCGGTTTGTATTATCGNGCATTAACTAGGGGTTTATTTCCAGGTCCGAGTCGTGATGCAGTGCTTCGGAANAGGTTACAACGAATTGCCGCNAGGCGAGGTGTCGANCACCTTCATCGAATGGTTGGTCGGGTTGANCCNGACTCGGCNTGTCGAATTCAAGCACGTGATGAGAGGCGACTAGTTAGAGCGCTTGAAGTGTACTACTTGACTGGTAAATCTTTGACCGCACACTTTGCTGAAACGCGTTCACCTCTTNCTGATTTCATAGTCANAGGTATTGGTTTGCGACAGTCGAGAGAGCAAACTNCGGCCAAGGTGGCTCAACGTGTAGATGAACAGTTTGCTGNTGGTTTGCTTGATGAGATTCGTTTGCTACGCGCGCGTGGTGTGCCTGACACGGCCCCACCATTTGGCGGAATGGTTTATCGGCAGGCGCTGGCGTTTCTTAATGGTTTTGGCGACNNGGCTAGTACNCGAGAACTCATCGTNCGTGAGAATCAACGTTATGCGCGACGNCAGTTGATTTGGTTCAGGAAAGAGCCTAATCTACAGTGGATTCAGGTTGATAACGATCCAACNCNGACATTTATCCAATCTAAGCAAATAATTCATGCTCTTGAAAATTAGGGTGATGTTTATATGGGTTCCTGCTGGCCTATGATCCTCNCGACGTAAGCACGTGTCTTCAGAATCTCAGCGATACCTNCGTGCAATCATGATTGTCCTTGATGGCGCTGGTATTGGAGCGTTGCCNGATGCGGTTCTTTATGGTGACGAGCATAGCAATACNATCGGTAATGTTGCTAAGCGGGTGNCATTGGCAATACCGACGCTTCGAGCCCTTGGACTTGGTTCTCTCGTNGAANTAGGTGGTTCCNGTCCAGCGAGGCGACAGGCTGCAATCGGTAAAATGGCCGAAGTGTCAGCGGGAAAGGACTCNGTTACAGGGCATTGGGAATTGATGGGCGTTACTACGACGCATGCTTTTCCAGTGTTTCCGAATGGTTTNCCTGAATCGAGTATTAATGAATTCGAGCAGAAAATTGGNCGGTCAGTTATAGGTAATGTTGCTGCTTCTGGAACGGAAATTATCCAGAAACTTGGTGCAGAACATCTATCTACCGGCTCACNCATTGTATATACGTCGGCCGATAGCGTCTGCCAAATNGCTGCTCACGAAGATGTTATTCCAGTGGACTTANTGTANCGGTTTTGTGAAACGGCCTACGATGTTATGGTTGAAGGAATTGGAGTCGGTCGAGTTATAGCGCGACCGTTCACTGGNCCGATTGGTTCGTTTCGACGGACAGCTCAGCGTCGGGATTTTNCCCAGCCTCCTTCAGGATTAACGCTGCTCGACCGNGTGCATGCAGANGGTCTACCTGTGGTGGCCATTGGGAAGGTAAGTGACTTGTTTGCTGGTCGAGGAATTTCCGAGTCAGTACATACNGACTGCGATGATGAAGTGATGANAGCTTTGAACANCAGCATGAGAAAGACGACTCGCGGNCTGCTTGTCGCAAATTGTGTCGATTTCGATACGGTTTATGGACACCGTAATGANGTAGTGGGTTATGCAGCTAATCTCGAACGTTTCGATAGGCACTTACTGGAACTATTACCATGTGTGGGACCCAATGATTTATTGGTAATTACGGCAGACCACGGTAATGATCCCACGACACCTGGCAGTGACCATTCTCGCGAGTATGTACCACTTTTGGTTGTTGGGAGGAAAATCAGAAACNTTGANNTNGGCGTACGTCATTCGTTTGCTGATGTTGGNCAGACATTGTCTCAAGCGTTGGGNGTTTCCTCGGTGGATTCTGGCGAGAGTTTTATTGACGCCTTGTGATTAATGTTCGCGGTTTGAAAGTCGCCATGTCTACTTTTCAAGTGAGTTGGCGCTAAACTTTTACCGAGAAACTATTTAGTTATAGATGTCTACGATTCGTGAAGAACTCGAAACACGAGAACAAGAATATTTGGCTCCTCAGGCAGCGAAAAGTGCTGAGAGTCGTGGACGACTGCGACCAGAATCAGACGATCCAATTAGGCCAGCGTATCAGCGTGATCGTGACCGGATAATACACTGTAAAGCTTTTCGTCGTTTAAAACATAAGACCCAGGTGTTTTTTGCGCCAACAGGTGATCATTATCGAACTCGTCTTACCCATACGTTGGAGGTGTCACAGATTGCTCGCACAATTGCGAAAGTCTTGAGGCTACACGAGGAACTTACTGAGGCTATCGCACTTGGTCATGACCTTGGACATACACCATTTGGTCATGCAGGAGAACGCGTGCTGAGAGATCTGATACCAGGCGGATTTAACCATTATGAACAAAGCCTTCGCATTGTTGATCATCTCGAAAACAACGGCGACGGGTTGAATTTAACATGGGAGGTGCGCGATGGAATCGCTAAACACTCCAAGGGAAAGCGAGGTGCGCCGGTTGGTGCAAACTTATCTAACCGTGCAGTTGCCTTAGAAGGCCAAGTCGCAAGAGTGGCAGACATTATCGCTTATGTGAATCACGATATTGATGATGCAATACGAGCCAGTATTTTATGTATGGATGACTTGCCAAGTGAAGCTGTCGATTTACTTGGACACAGTTCGTCTGAGCGAATTGGTCGATTGGTTTCCAATACTATTCGTGAAACCATGGCTGCGGGATTGGATGAAATTCGAATGAGTGACAACGTGCTCGAAGCCCTATTAAGTCTTCGGACGTTTCTTTTTGAAACAGTTTATGAGGATAGCCTGGCAACTATAGAGTTTCGAAAAGCTGCTGGCATTTTAGGAGGTTTGTGGGAAAAAATTCATGAAGATCCAGAAGAATTTCTCGACCGCCATGTCATAAAGTCTGATGGAGTGGATGTAGCCGCGATGGATTTTCTGGCTGGAATGACTGATCGCTTTGCCATCAATCTGTACGAGAGCCTCTTTATCCCCAGGCCATGGGTCGAAACATAATGAGGTTTCATGCTAAAATTAACGATTGGCTTTTGATTAAAGACCCCGCAAGTGCAGTATGTATTTAGATTTACGAGATGTATCCGAAAAGAGTGAGTGTTTTGAGCGCACGTATGTAGCGTCCGCATTTACATCAGCTAAGGAGGATTATCTCGTTAAGGATGACGTGTCACTGGTCTTTGATGTCAGAAAAATTCAAGATAAGTATCACTTAGTAGGCCGGTTGGTCACAAATCTTGAATTGATTTGCTGTCGTTGTTTGGAAGCGTATCCGAGGCCCGTTGATAGTGCTTTTGATCTCCTATATTTACCTCAAGTGCGTAACAATGGAGATGGTGAAGTTGAAGTGGAAGAAACTGCTTTGGCTGTCGCTTTTTACCACGACGAAGAAATAGATCTTGGACAGTTAGTACGCGAGCAATTATATCTATCACTACCAATGAAACCTTTGTGTGTAGAAAACTGCCTCGGCCTTTGTCCAATCTGTGGGATAAATCTCAATCGGGATAATTGTCAATGTTCCACCACTTGGCACGATTCTCGACTGGCTGGTCTGAGGTCAGCGCTCGATAAGAGATGAAGAAATTATTTAATACCTTAAGATGAGGAACTCACGATGCCAAATCCGAAACGACGACATTCGAAGGCACGAACGGCAAAGAGGCGGACTCACGACGCGCTCCGTTCAGCTAATGCAGGTGAGTGTCCGCAGTGCCATGAAATGAAGTTGTCCCATCAAGTTTGTCCGCACTGCGGATTTTATAAGGGGCGTCAGGTTCGTGCGGTCGATGAAGTCTAACTAAGCGAATCTTCCATGATTCGAGAGCCTTCTTGATTACAAGCCAGACGTCCGATGGCTAAACTCGCGTTTGGGCTTACGGCTGAATAATGATTTAGTGAATGAGGCTAGACGCATTATACGGATTAGCTGAGTGACATGTCCCCTTGAGCGGTTATTTTATTGATGCTTGCCTTTCTTTTTCCCGGACAGGGTTCACAGTTCGTTGGCATGGGGAAGGCCTTAATGGAGGCCTCTGCTGAGTGTCGGATAACGTTTGAAGAAGCAGACTCGATTCTAGGTGTATCCCTGAGCCGGATTTGTGTTGACGGCCCTGAAGAACAATTAACTCTTACTGAAAATGCGCAGCCAGCGATTTTGACAACGAGTATTGCTGCGTATCGATTCGTATTAGCGCAAGGGCT
>NZSH01000019.1 GCA_002696705.1 Woeseiaceae bacterium
TCAAGTGGAATATCTAGGATTTCTTGATTCCCAGCATTTTCATACTCAACCTTAAGTGTGAGAGAAGGTCGCACTTCTTGAGGGGTTGTTATTGGCTGTTTGACCGTTGATGGCGACGAAGCACACTTGGTCAACATCATGGAAAGCAACAGCAATGCGATCAATTTCCAGACAGGGGCGGTATTTCGATGAAGATCTAGCCGAAGTGACTTGCTAGTCATAGTTAGACAGTCTCTGTTGGGTTATCGGACGAGCAACCTATTAGGGTTAGATTTAAACTTTGGTGCATTATGTTGACTTGTTTGAGTTCACCCAGCTACGATCAGAATATCGGATTATCTGCACCAAGGAATGGAGTGCGTGCATTGATTTTCTAAAGATAGTCTAAGGGAGAGAAGTGGTCACCGATACCCAACCAAAACAACTACTCGTATCCCACGGTATTCGCGATCCGGGACAAGTATTTTGGAATCTTGGAACAGCAGAACTTGTTGAACATCTGATTCGTCGGAACGAAGGCGTTCTATCAGCGAATGGACCCGTAGTATTTCGGACGGTGCCCCACACAGGTCGTTCAGCCAACGACAAATTCATCGTAAATGAATCATCGAGCAGTGAGCATGTCTCTTGGGGCGAAATCAATCGTCCCATGGATGAAGCCCAATTTGAAACACTTCATGCTGACATTTCTTCTTATCTTAAGGGGCGAGAGCTATTCGTTCGTGACTGTATAGCAGGTGCAGATCCAGACCAGTGTGNTTCAATTCGAATAATAACGGAAACAGCATGGCATAACCTGTTTGCGAAGCATCTATTNATCTCANNNCGGGNNGATANTGAAGTTNNNACCACNGAACCNGCTTTCACAGTNATTCATGCTCCGAGCTTTAGAGCANACCCNGCTCATCATGGNACGAATTCAGAAACTGTAATTGCGGTAAATTTTAAGAAAGGTNTAATTTTGATCGGCGGTACNCATTATGCNGGTGAAATTAAGAAATCAATTTTTACCGTTATGAATTACTTGTTGCCATTGAANAATGTTTTNTCGATGCACTGTTCGTCAAATCTNGGTGTTNATGGCGATACGGCTTTATTCTTTGGATTATCGGGNACTGGCAAGACNACCTTATCNAGTGACGTTGAACGTCGCTTAATCGGTGATGATGAACATGGATGGTCTGNANGAGGCATNTTTAATATNGAGGGTGGATGTTACGCTAAGTTAATAAGGTTGTCTAAGATCGCTGAGCCNCAAATTTATGCTACNACNACGAANTTTGGNACGGTGATTGAAAATGTTCCGATTNATCNGAGGACAAGACTGTTAGATCTCGATGACGATTCACTGACGGAAAACACTAGAGCAGCNTATCCTCTNTCGTTCATCGACGGTTGTCTTTCTTCGGGTCAGGCTGGCCACCCACGNAATATTTTCATGCTTACCGCGGATGCTTTCGGAGTCTTACCCCCAGTATCNNGNCTGACACCTCACGCCGCAATGTATCATTTCTTGTCAGGGTATACGGCTAAAGTGGCTGGCACTGAGCAGGGTGTGACCGAACCAGTAACNACGTTTAGCACCTGTTTTGGAGAGCCGTTCATGGTTTGGGACCCTTCAGTTTACGCNAANTTACTCGGCGAGCGGGTCGCCAAGNATGATGTGCGNGTATGGTTGATCAATACAGGTTGGANTGGTGGGCCATACGGAACGGGACAACGGATTTCTATTACGTATACTAGGGCNATGGTNCGGGCCGTGTTGTCTGGNGCACTGGACCAAGTGACATATCGNNCAGATCCAGTTTTTGGGGTAGCCGTGCCGACAACCTGNCCAGAAGTTCCAGTCGATNTGTTAATGCCGAGATCGACATGGAGTAGTNANCTTGATTACGATATTCAAGCGAAGAGGCTNGCAGGCATGTTTATGNAGAATTTTAAGAAGTTNGAGTCATCAACTGAGAAAGTGGTAGTNGAGGCTGGACCACACGGTTGAGGCGNTGACTGTTTCGGTTGNTCATTTGTGGTGGTATGTTTCCNATGGAATTCGAACCGGTCATCGGTCTTGAAATTCACTCGCAACTATTAACCCATACAAAAATTTTCTGTGGATGTAGCACGAAGTTTGGTGCTGCGNCTAANACTCAAGGNTGTCCGGTTTGCCTTGGTCTACCAGGTGCTTTACCAGTCTTAAATCGAACTGCTGTTGAATATGCAATTAAGGCCGCCTTGGCNCTTGAATGCGACATCCTCAAAACATCAGTATTNGCTAGAAAGAACTACTTCTATCCAGATCTTCCGAAGGGTTATCAGATTTCGCAGTATGCGTTGCCTCTTGCAGNGNANGGTAATTTGATNGACCCACAAAATAACNAGCGNATTGGTATTACTAGAATTCACCTTGAAGAAGATGCNGGAAAATCTTTACATTCTGGATTTTCTGATTCTGGCCGAAAAAGTTATATCGATCTGAATCGNAGTGGTGTACCCCTCATTGAAATTGTGACAGAGCCTGATNTGCGTTCCGCTCGGCAGGCGNATGAATTTTTTAGCGCGTTGCGTGAAATTCTCGTTGCGATCGGAGTGAACGACGGAAATATGGAAGAGGGCAGTATACGTTGTGACGCGAACGTGTCGGTACGGCCAGTTGGGCAAGCTGCTCTTGGAGTGAAAACAGAGGTTAAAAATCTTAACTCTTTTCGGTTTGTCGAACGAGCAATTGAATTTGAGATCGATCGACAGATTACTGAACTTAAGNAAGGNCGACNGGTGATTCAGGAAACCCGATTATGGGATNCTGATCGGGGTCAGACGTTTTTGATGCGCAGNAAGGAAGAAGCTCATGATTACCGGTATTTTTCTGANCCAGACTTACCGCCTCTGNAGGTAACTGAAAAATGGATTAAGGAAATCNGAGAGTCTTTACCAGAATTACCAGAGGTGAAGCGAGNACANCTTGTGAGTCAGTATGGTCTCACGCGAGATCAAGCGATGCAATTGACCCGGGTTCGNCCTGGACTTGATAGNTACTTTGAACAACTNGCCGAGCGAACCGNNAANTCNAGGGNATCTATAAATTGGACNTTGGGCGAAATTAATCGAAAAATGAACGATTNNGGAATAGAAGATGTTAAGAAGATTGAAGACAANGTATCTCCTNAAGCTTTGGCTGAANTNATCATGCTTGTCGACCGAGGTACGATAAGTATGAAAATTGCAAAGGATGTATTCGATACGATGTACGACACTGGGNAATCAGCTNAACAGATCGTTGAGANTGNTGGCTTANCACAAATCGANAATGAAGCNGATCTTAAGGTTGTCGTTGTTGATATCGTGTCTCATCANGGGAAGGTNGTTGAACAGTATCGCGCTGGAAAGACTAGNGCTCTAGGTTTTNTGGTCGGAAANGTNATGTCTGCCACGAANGGCAAGGCTAATCCGAAGCTGGCTAACAAGCTGCTCCGAGAAACAATTGANAATNNGGAGANTGTTACNTAAAAAAAANGTNAATGCTCGTTGACATGGAGAGTTCTCGATCTTAGACTGACGAGATAGTGCCGAACATGATGAGGNACGGCATGTCCAACGTCTTAGCTACTCCGCACACNCAGGCTCCTAGTGCGACTTCNGCCTTNACNGATTTTTACCGAGAAGAGTTTATTAANCATCAGCGCTGTCTACAGCAAAACCGAGAATATTATTCCGCTAAGGTAATAATAGAAGCGGAAGCGGCTTTGGCACACATCCTTACTCGATTGGAGCAGCTTTGTTGCAAGGATGACGCCGATGCAGTCGTGAGTCGTCTGCTTCATCAAATCGATTTGGTCACACGACTTTCGGCTCGGTCCGATTCTCGACAGGCCCACTGAATTCCAGAAGCGAGAATAGTTCAACGTTAAGCGTCGTAGTGACAAGCCACGTCCAATAAATGGCGTGGATTAGAATGTCACCGATGCCGGTATGGTTAAGAAAAATGGGTTTCACCATCGATTTTAAGATTTTATGATCACAACTGAAGAAGTGCTAAATCGGATTCGAAAAAAAGTCGGTCATCCTGCGACGATCCGAGAACTTCAAAAAGCCCTTTCTATAGCGGATGACGATCAGCACAGATTTCGTCGACGGATAAGAGCATTGGTCTCTTCTGGCGCGTTGGTGAGGATTCGTGGAAATCGCTATGGACTACCAAGCAGGATGAATCTAGTTGTCGGTCGTGTGCACACCAATCCTAGAGGATTTGGCTTTGTTGTTCCTGATGAAAAGCATTCGGACATTGCCGATATTTATATATCCAGTGTCAATCTCAACCAAGCAATGCACGGTGACCATGTGGTGGCTCGTGTAGAGCGTGAACGTGGTGGTGATCGCTTGGAAGGTCGAATTGTCAAAATACTTGAGCGTCGAGCCCAAAAGTTAGTGGGACGTTACGACATTGACGAATCTGGCCTCAATTTTGTAGTCCCATTCGATAAGCGGATCATCATGAACGTCCATATTCCAGCCACTGAGCGAGCAAATGCGAAAGTTGGTGAAATGGTTGTGGTTGAGTTGACGACATGGCCAACTACGACTCGGAATCCGATAGGTCGAATAACTGAAGTTCTAGGAGAACTTAATACAAGTGGTGTTGATCTTGAGATTATTCTTCATAAGTATGGAATTCCAGATACTCATAGCAAAGAAGCTCTCCGAGAAGCGCAGCGTTTCGGACAATCAATCAGTGCTGCTGATCGACGTGGGCGTACAGATTTTCGAAATGTAACAACGGTAACGATCGACGGCGACCATGCACGAGATTTTGACGATGCGATAACGATTGAACGTCAGCCTAACGGAAATTATTTACTGGGTGTNCATATAGCGGANGTAGCGCATTATGTTCAACCTGGCAGTGCTCTCGACCGTGAAGCTTACGCTNGNGGAACATCGGTTTACTTTCCTGAGCGAGCCGTGCACATGTTTCCTGAAGCACTTGCAACTGGACTGTGTAGTCTGAATCCAAAAGTCGATCGNCTTGTTCAGTCATGNTTGATGGAAATTGATNCGCAAGGTCAAGTTGTGAACTACGAGATACACGACGGNATTATTAACAGTTCTGCTCGAATGACTTATCACGAAGTAAGTTGCATCTTAACTGACNCAGAGTCGGTCGAGCGAGATCGGTATAGCGANCTAATTCCGCCGNTTCAGTTAATGCATGAGTTNTTTCATATACTTCNACGACGGCGNCGTCTTCGTGGTTCAATCGATTTTGATGTGAGGGAGGCAGAGCTTGTTCTTGATGAAGCCGGGCTTATAGAGGCGATTACAGCAAGTGAGAGGAACGTTGCCCAAANAATCATNGAAGAGTTCATGCTTCTTGCTAATGAGACTGTGGCNGACCATNTGAATAGTAATCAAATAGNCACACTTTANCGCGTTCATGAATCCCCCGANCCCTTGAAAGTNNNACAATTCAAAGAGTTNATTTCAACGTTAGGGCATACCTTGGTNTCTAGAGGTGGAANACGCCCTAAACATTTTCANNAATTAGTTGATCGAGTGAAAGGAACCTCTGAAGAAAAGCCCATTGTNTTTTTAATGCTTCGCACCATGCAGAAGGCGAGGTACGACGTTCNGAGTCTTGGNCATTTTGGGCTNGCGGCAGAACACTATNCACATTTTACTTCACCGATTCGCCGNTATTCAGACCTCGTCGTTCACCGTGTATTACGTCGAAGTCGACANCAAGANGTAAANAAGTCGATCCGCGAGAAGAATTTCGAGGAGCTATCTGAAATAGCTAAGCAGGTATCTCAACNTGATACGCGTGCTGAAGAGGCAGAGCGAGAGTTATTGCAGTGGAAGAAAGTCCGTTTTATGGCGGATAAAGTCGGTGACGAGTNTGACGGCTATGTNATTGGTGTGACGGCTTTNGGTTTATTCGTTGAACTTATTGANCATTTTGTTGAAGGNTTCGTACATATATCGAGTATGGCCGACGATTATTATCGTTTTNTTGATAAAGAACANCTNCTNCAAGGAGAAAANACAAGNAAATCCTATCGACTCGGCGCTTCTGTTCGAGTGCAAGTCATACGGGTGGATCTTGAGCGNCGGCANGTGGATTTGGGTTTAGNGGATATTNTGAAANCTNCTGTTTCTCATCAGCGNGANANAAGACGTNGTCGTCGCNCGCTAACATCTAAGAATNCTAAGCAGAAGCGCGTTCNGCGTAANCGANNGGCAGGTAAACGNAGACCTCGCTGACGGTTTGNNGATTCTGGAGCTTCGACTTGATGAGGACGCTTGTTATTGGTACGGCGGGTCACATAGATCATGGAAAAAGCGCCTTGGTTCGAGCGGTAACNGGNATTGANCCAGATCGCCTAAAAGAGGAACANGAACGNGGGATTACGATCGATCTTGGTTTTGCCCATTANCGTCAGGNTCATGAAACAGTGCTNTCCTTCNTCGATGTCCCTGGTCATGAACGCTTTGTGAAGAACATGCTCGCTGGTGTTAGTGGNATACATGCTGTCTTATTAGTTGTGGCAGCTGANGAATCTGTTATGCCNCAGACTAGAGAGCANTTTGATATATGCAAACTTCTTCATGTTGAAGCTGGAGTTATTGCGCTNACAAAATGTGATTTGGTTGATGAAGAAATGATTGAGCTTGCTCGTCTCGAGGTTCGNGAACTAGTTGNTGGATCATTNNTGTCTGANGCANCNATTGTTCCTGTTTCGGCCCATACCGGCTTCGGGTNTACCGGAACTGTGTTCTGCCTTAGGAGACTTAACTGCCAAAGTATCGAGCACTACAACTGGAACAGCNGTGCGATTACCGATTGATCGTGTATTTTCTGTTAAAGGTTTTGGAACCGTTGTTACGGGCACATTGGTNANTGGTGANATCTCAATGGAAACCGANCTCGAGTTGCTACCNTCTGATCGCAAGATAAAAGTGCGTGGAATACAAGTTCACGGTGAAAAGGAAACCCTAGTGAAGGCAGGCCAGCGGGTCGCNCTTAACNTNGGAGGGCTTGACCTTNGTGATGTAACCCGAGGAGATGCGTTGACGCAGCCAAGTTGTTTCGATTTNACACATCGTATCGATGCNGTNTTGGAGTTATTACCAAGTGCGAAGCCTCTACGACAGGGCACACGAATTCGTTTTCATCATGGAACGTCTGAAACNCTTGGTCGCGTAACGGTTGTAGGNNCTAGNTCAAGAATTGATACATTTACTAATGATGCGAAACGNNCTAGTANATCTANGGCGCANGTCNTNCCAGGAGCACGTGCGTACGTCCGTTTAAATCTNGAAGCGCCTACGGTGTTGACTCGAGGCGATCGGTNCATTCTNCGGGCCTACTCNCCTTCAGTTACNATTGCGGGTGGGATGGTTCTGGANCCACAAGTGCCTCGAAGTGCAGTAAGAACAGAGTCAGCTTGGAAACGTTTTCAGCGACTGGATCCGTNNTATCAAGATANCGNAAAAAAAATACAATTAGACGAAGCTATTTTAGTAATGCTTGAAGAACANNGNGTTGTTGGACTTAATNCTAAAACATTGGTGAGTCGTGCTGGGGTATCGCCAGATAATGTTGANGCAGTAATGCTTGNNCTGGTCTCTTTTGGGCACGCNGTGCGTGTAGCGGAANCTGTGGTGTCGACTGNAGTTNTNANAGANNTCAAACAAANACTNTTAGAGATNCTNAAGGAATTTCATTTATTAGAACCACTATCCGAAGGGTTNCCTCGCGAAGAAGCCCGNGAACGCTTGTTTGGGAGAAGAAAGCTTCCNCTCTTTGATCTNTTGTTGAGTGAATTAGTGGAAGNNGGATTAATAACTGCTAAGGATCGCTTGGCCCTTAGTGATCATCGAGTCTCACTTTCATCTGATGAGTCAGAAGCACAGTCAGCGATTGAGCAGGCATATTTCAAGGCTGGATTGAAACCACCAGACCGCGGGTCGCTTCATTCAATAACGAAATTAGACGAGGAGGCAACTGACCGCATTACGGATTTAATGGTTCGGAAGAAGGTGCTCATTAAAGTCGAAACTCTTCTGTTTCATGCATTGAATTTAGAACGGTTGAAGAAGGAAGTGAAAGCTCTTAAACAAGGGGGGAGTGATAATCTACCAGATGAAATTAAGTTGGACGTTACAACATTTAAAGAACGTTATGAGATTACCAGAAAGTTCGCAATACCACTTCTTGGATACCTTGATCGAGAGCGGGTCACACGGCGTGTTGGAGATTTTCGAATTGTAATCTAAGGTGCTATTTAGTTTCCCGATTGTCCTGCTCGGTTCCCCGATTTGCTTCTTTGAAATTTCGAATGCCGCGTCCTAAACCTCGTCCAAGTTCAGGCAGCCGATTGCCGCCTAGAATAAAGACAATAATCAGCAGAATAACCAGTATTTCCAATATGCCAATATTCATGATGACTCTCCCTCATGTCTTGCATATTAACATTAATCTAGATGTCGTAAGGGTTAGCTATGCGGGGCTGCACTTTGCAAAAGACTATATGGAACTTGTACACTGCATATAGGAAACTTACTTAGTGTCCTAGTATAAAATTTTCATTACATGAATAATAGACAGCGCGCTGTAGTGGGATATAGCTAAAGGTTCTATCGATTAATGGAAACAATAGAGATGGGTCAATACACGGTTGGTGTTTTTCAAGATGTCGGGTCAGCGGGACGAGGTCTTTCCGCACTCGTTAGTCATGATTTTACTATTGCAGAGCTTAGTCTAATGGCAGTTGAATCACCTGAGGTGAATGCACTTGTCGAAGAAACGTTTGGGGACTCTGGTGAAACACTGGATGTTAAGAACGTGGGAGTCGTAAGGACATTTGGTACTCTTAATACAGCTTTACAACATGGTGGCGAACATGATTTTGGTAGCGATGGGCTGGCTGCGACGATGCGTAAAGTTGGATTCCAAGTCCATGATGGATTCATATTTGAGAGTTTGATAGGTCGTGGCGGTGTTCTTATTGCGATTCAAAGTGAGTCACGGGCGGCGGATGCTTTGAGTGTCCTTCATGCCTATGGTGGCGGTAATGCGTCGATCGGAGCCTGGGCGGGCCGTGTATAAAACGCTGGTTAAAACGACTAATCAGAAGAGTTCGTCGTCTTACTAGATAGAAATCAATGGCATTAGCCTTGTGCGGTATAGGCGAGGAAGTGCGTCTCCTGGTGAGTTAAGCGCCTGCCGGATTCCAAGCCGAGGTAACTGTCGTGGTGTCCTGGAAATCACAGGTCGAAACCTATCGTAAAAGGATATTGAGTTTTCTGAGCCGCGTCGGCTTCATACTGTCGACCATTCTCGACGTGGACCTTTTTGGTAGAACTTCGAGTGAGCTGTCTATTAGGTCTGATGACGGGCCAAAGGTCGACAGGTTGTTCGCTGCAGAAAAGACAAGTAAGAGAATTAATGGTGCGCTGGTGGTGTCGGTCGCAAGTCACATTTCAATCTATCTGGTTGGTCTCTTTATTGCGGGATATTTAGCCCGTAATCGTGTGACTCCTCTTTTACCAGACTTAAGACACTTCGACATAGTCTGGGTGCCTATGGCTGGACCAGGTGGTGGTGGTGGTGGTGGTGGAAATGAATTGCCAGAGCCGGCTAGACAGGTCGAACTGGAAGGGCCGGATGCGACCTCAGTACCAGTCAGTCAACCTGCGGATCTAGAAAATCCTGAACAGGAGAGTGAGGATGAACCAGAACCTCAGCCAGAATTAAATATTCCAGCGAGGACGCTAGCTTCATCGAGTCAGACTCTTCCAGGTGTGTTTGAAGGTCTTCCAGTCGCCAAGGCCGTTTCGATCTCCCAAGGAATAGGTTCAGGTGGAGGAGGAGGAACTGGAGAAGGCTCAGGTATTGGTCCTGGTGAAGGGTCTGGACTTGGTCCAGGGGAAGGTGGAGGAGCGGGTGGGGGAGTCTATCGCCCAGGATCTGGGATTGTTCTGCCACAACCTATCCAACAAGTTAAACCGAAATATACGGCGGATGCCATGCGAGCTAAAGTTCAGGGTTCTGTCTGGATTGAAGCCGTTGTGTCACCTGAGGGTACTGTTGCCGAAGTTCGAATCACCAAGTCACTCGACCGAGTGTTCGGACTTGATGAAGAAGCGTTAAAGGCGGCTAGACAGTGGCGGTTTGTGCCAGGTACGCGTTTTGGGCAGCCTGTACCAGTGCTGGTTGTTATCGAGTTAACATTTACCTTGCGCTGATTAACTTATTATCTAGGCCTTTCTTACAGGTATGTAAACAAAAAAACCTGACGGGCCATGGGGCCCGTCAGGTTTTTTATCTAAATCTCTTACTTAGGCGCTGTATTTAGTACATCCCGCCCATACCACCCATGCCGCCACCAGGTGCGCCACCTGGAGCAGGCGCGGCCGGCGTGGCTTCAGGAATCTCTGAAACCAAAGCTTCAGTTGTTAGTAGCAGCGATGAGATTGATGCCGCGTTCTGCAGCGCAGTTCGTACGACTTTGGTTGGGTCAATCACCCCAGCTTTAACCAAATTTCCGTAACTTTCATTCTGCGCATTAAACCCGGACTCAACATCTTTCATTTCCTTCACCTTGGCTACTACAATCGACCCTTCATGTCCTGCGTTAACCGCAATCCATCGAAGTGGTTCTTCAACAGCTCGCTTTACTAGGTTGACACCGATCTGTTGGTCACCTTCTAGCGAGAGCTTGTTCAGGCTCTTGGAACCACGAATCAGAGCTACGCCCCCACCTGGCACGATTCCTTCCTCAACAGCAGCCTTCGTCGCGTGCATGGCGTCCTCAACCCTGGCTTTCTTTTCTTTCATTTCAGTTTCGGTTGCAGCACCGACTTTAATGACTGCTACTCCACCAACTAGCTTAGCTAACCGTTCTTGGAGTTTTTCGCGATCGTAATCTGAGGATGTATCCTCAATCTGCGCACGAATTTGCTTTACACGACCTTGAATGGCTTTTTGCGTGCCATCACCTTCAACGATAGTCGTGTTGTCCTTATCAATTGTGATTTTCTTGGCTTTTCCAAGGTCCTCAACTTGAATCCCCTCAAGTTTTAAGCCAAGGTCTTCAGTGATAGCTTTGCCACCGGTTAATGTAGCGATGTCTTCCAGCATCGCCTTACGTCGGTCACCAAACCCAGGCGCTTTGACCGCCGCGACATTTAACGTGCCACGAAGCTTGTTCACGACTA
>NZSH01000020.1 GCA_002696705.1 Woeseiaceae bacterium
CCGATCGTCCTCCAAATATCATAATCATCTTTACCGATGACCAGGGCTATGCGGACATTGGTCGCTTTGGTGCTGAGGGATTTGAAACGCCACACCTCGATCGCATGGCTGCTGAAGGGGCGACATTCACGAGTTTTTATGTGGCGTCGTCTGGCTGTTCTCCGTCTCGAGCCGCATTACTCACAGGGTCATATCCGCAACGTGTCAGCATGCCACGGGTGTTGTCACCTCAAGAGGACGTCGGGCTTCACCCTGATGAAATCACGATCGCTGATCTATTGAAACCACTTGGATATGCTACAGCAGCCGTTGGCAAGTGGCACTTGGGTGACCATCCTGAGCATTTACCTTTAGCCCAGGGATTTGATGAGTACTTTGGTCTGCCGTACTCGAATGATATGACGCCTGATCCACTGAAAAACCCTAACCCGCCAGCGCGGCGATGGCCACCATTGCCATTGATCGAACAATCAGAGGTCGTTGAGCTCGAGCCAGATCAGTCGCAACTGACCCGACGTTACACAGAACGCGCAGTTGATTTTATTGAGCGTAATGCGGAGCACCCGTTCTTTTTATATTTACCTCACTCGATGCCTCATCTCCCGTTATTTGTGTCTGAGCGATTCGCAGGTGCCTCGACCCGTGGTCTTTATGGTGACGTGATTATGGAACTCGATTGGTCAGTTGGTGAGGTTTTAGCAGCACTGGAACGCCTTGAAATTGATCAACAGACGCTTGTCGTCTTCACGTCTGACAATGGTCCTTGGCTAATCAAAGGCTCGCATAGCGGTTCGGCCGGACGTCTTCGCGAGGGAAAAGGCACTACGTTCGAGGGCGGTCAGCGCGTACCAGCAATCATGCGTTGGCCAAGGCATATTCCACCCAGCTTGGTCGTTGAGGAACTTGTTACTGCGATGGATCTATTTCCGACGATTGCTGGCCTAGTAGGTGCCGAACTTCCCCGTGACCGAATACTCGACGGGAAGGATGTATGGCCACTTATGGCTGGGAGACCAGGGGCTGTCACTCCCCACGACGCGTTTTTCTATTACTGGCCAGATCAATTGCATGCGGTCCGATCGGGACGTTGGAAACTACACGTGCCGCATAGTTATCGTACCGCTGAGGGTGGTAAGTTGGCGACCCAAGCTTTTCAGGGGACTTACGCGCAGGGCAAGATTGGCTTATCGCTTTTCGATGTGGAAAACGACGTTGGTGAAACAACTAACTTGGCCCACGATAATCCCGAAGTGGTCACGAGGCTCATGGCACTAATTGAGCAGGCCCGAGACGACCTCGGAGATGCTCTCACTGGACGTGAGGGTCGCAATGTTAGGCCGCCTGGCAGGGTGACCTCTCCTTTATAAAAAAGAATCAACAGCCGCCTTTCAGAACAACAGGTGTGCGACTAGTGCAATCACTGGCACTGTAATAATGGTTCGGAGTAGGAAAATTAAAAACAGTTCGCCAAGTGTGACGGGAATCTTTGAATTCAGAATCAGCGCACCAACTTCAGAAATATAGACGAGTTGTGTCACCGATGCGCACGCAATTACAAATCGGGTGTGCTCGCTCACAATTGACTGACCAAGGATGGCTGGCAAAAATTGATCAGCAAAGCCTACGAGTAAGGCTGTGGCTGCTGCGCTGGCGTCAGGAACGCCAAGCAGTTCTAGAAATGGAACAAATGGTAGAGCGGCCCAGCGAAAGATGGGCGTGTGTTCGGCCAACACTAGCGCGAGCGTGCCGATCGTCATGATGAGCGGGAGTAATGTGAACCAGATGTCGAGAACATTAATCCATGCGCGGCGTAAGATGACCGGCCAAGCAGGTGCGCGACGCGCGCGCAAGATCGCTAATTCGAGACCCCAGGACAGGAGGCTTCGGGTCCTTGGTGATTCCTCAGCGAGTTGTTTTCCTATTGGTGCATAGTAGTTGTCGCTTTTGCGAGAGAGCGGTGGAATGCGCGGCATAACAATCGCCGCCATCACTCCTGCGACTAGCACAGTGCCGTAATAGGGAAGGAAAAGATGCACCAGCCCGATGAATTCAATTATGACAAAAGCGAACGCTACCGATACCACAGAAAATGTTGTTGCAATCGTTGCGGCTTCACGATCTGTATAGTACCCCTGCTCATACTGTTGCGTTGTAATAACGACGCCTACTGGTGCTGCTCCCATCCACGATGCGAGTGCATCGATAGCAGCGCGACCTGGAAGTCTAAAAAGCGGTCTGAAAATCTTACGCAGCAACGTACCAACAAGCTCCATTAATCCAAACTCGGTAAGAAGCGGTAGTAAAAATGGTGCAATAAAGAAAATAACTAATAACACTGGAATCAGGTTATTTAGAATTACACCGCCCGTGGTATCTGAAACTAGCCACGCTGGTCCAATCTGCAACAGAACCGCTCCAGAGGCGAGTGCCGCTGTTATACGGCTTACCAGCGCTACTCGACCGACTACAAACAGAGACCACACTGGCCGTTTAGCAAATTGGCTTATGATCGTCGAAAAGCCAACTCGCTTGGCCATTGCTTGCATGACCACCGTCACTAGCATTGAGATAAAGATGACCACTGTTGCGAGAAGTGGGAGACTTGCGTCAAGTGTTTCTTGGATGAGCGTTGAGAGAATTCCCATTCCAATATTGATGGAGTCGCGGAACGGGATCGGGAGCAGCAAGGCCATCACACCAATCACTGACGGAATAACGAAACGAGCATAGTCAATGAGTTGGAAGGCCGGTCTTAAGGATTGTGCCTCAGACTTGGTGTCAAGCATAAATCCCACAAGCTCACATCAGTGACGGCTTTAATATTTACTGACTTGAGGAAGTGTCGATCACGGTGAACATCGTCATCATGCCGGCTTGGAGATGCTCAGCAATGTGACAGTGCAACA
Organism: Woeseiaceae bacterium; assembly: GCA_002696705.1. Taxonomy (GTDB): domain Bacteria; phylum Acidobacteriota; class Vicinamibacteria; order Vicinamibacterales; family UBA823; genus UBA8106. The sequence continues at coordinate 2,907 of NZSH01000020.1, forward strand.
TCCATTTGCCCGGATTAGTCATATCAGCCAGGATATCCACTGTTGAACCAGACGGCACAATTGCAGTGTCTTTCCAAACCAAATTATTATTGGGGACATCGTCGATAGAAAGCACCAGGTACCGCTGACCATGCAGGTGGATTGGGTGATTCATCGGATGAAGCGTTTCTGGGTCATTAAAAATCCTAATTTTAACAACATCACCAACCGTGAAACGCCAGTCGATCTCCATGTTTTCATGGCCCGTATCGGGCTCGCGTAAGATCCATTCCACTTGGTCCGCCGTCGACAACCAGTTCATCATTGGCATTGCGTCGTTCCATTCCAGTGGCGGCGAGTACAGCCCCGCCTCAAATTCCAATGATCGCATTATAGGCAGGGGGAGGTTGGTTAGTCTGAGGGTTAACTCAAGTTGTCGATCCGCAGGTCGGTTAAATGCATCGCGGTACAAATTAATGTTTTCGATGACGTCATTATGCTCACGCAGTATTTCGAAATCTTTCCCGAGGTTCTTCACTACCGGCCTGTCACTCACGATGACCGTCCCGAGGTCAAGAATCTGATCGTAGAATTCTCCCATAAAGTCATCAATGGCTTGTATTGCGTTGGTTAGTTTGATCTCCCCAACTTGGTCGAATCGAACCTCGACCACATAACGCTCTGCGGGGGCGATAACAACACTGGTCACCCACTCTTCGCGCTCAAACTTGCTAATATCGGAGGCCACGATCTTAACGGGGGCATTACCGAACACAATGTTGAACGTACGTGAGTTGGCGACATTCGTAAGGTAGAAGCGCACGACCTCACCTCGGTTAACATGCAGGCGGTAGTCAGTGGCACCGTTCACGAGCATTACGTTTCCAAAGCGACCCATCAAGGCATGGCTTGGAGATTCATANCCCCAAGGGATCAAACCTTGTTCGTCCATGAGGATGTCATCGAGGATTAGTATTTNTTCNNGATTTACGGANCCGTAGTAATTNGGGTCAGGCGGTGTGACGAGCATGTTGCCGTATAAACCGAGATCCTGTTGGATATCCTCACGCATATGNGGGTGATACCAATANATTCCTGTGTCGCGAAAAAAGAGTTCGTANGTGAACGACTTGCCNTGTNCCACAGCTGGTTGCGTTACATTGGCTACACCATCGAAGCGNTTGTCTAATCTGAGTCCGTGCCAATGNACGGTGGTNGGAAGNTCAATATTNTTGGTGAAGTTCACTANTATGGTTGACCCGNGCTCGGCTTTAATGAGCGGGCCTGGATATTGCCCGTTGTACCCATACATGAGCANTGTCTTGTCGTTAATCGTACGNCGNACGANTGATGCGCTTAGGTTGAATATGTCNCCGTCCTTCATCTCGACGATTTCACTTGGCACCGCTTCCGCGAAGTGACTCGGATCCATNTCGTGCATGGCGAGAAACGGTCCGACAATNGGTACAGCANTTTCTATTCCTGGTAGNGGAGGCATTGGAGCATCCATCGGTGGCATGCGCCAGGAAACGTTGCCGTCACCAATCACATCTGTCGCGTTCATCCCCATATGATGAGGCATTTGANTTGGCATTGGGCGGGTNGAGGNTTGCTCNNTGCTCTGTGTTTGAGCTGATACGAGAGGGACTGTNGTGATACACANTCCAATTAGAATAGCGAACAAGACTTGCAGTAAATGGTNGGTGGATATGGTGGCAGACTCTTCANTCCACCTTTTGGTAGACGCTTTGATCACTTGAAGCCGTATTTTAGGCACGGCTCGTTCTCGTACGGGCCGTGGCCGGCAAGTGTGTGCATCATGCCGCTGCGCGACATNCCACGCATGACCACAGGCCCAANCCAGCGNTTCGTGACCTCGGTGCTTGGTTCGAGTGTGACNAGAACTANGAATTTGTTCCAATCGACACGACCGGACGTGGTTGTGTCAGCATCCAACACNCCAAGTCGAACGATTTCATCAAGATTAGGNGAGGATGCCCAAGCGGTGTAGACACCTGACCGTGGTGGTTTNATTCGGTCGATAGAAAGAGAAAGATCATAGACATAACTACCCCGTGTAGATACGGCAACACCAAACGGAGAGCGGGCGAACCTTACGGAACCTTTACCAGTTGCTAANCCNGTACCAGGGACGCGCTTNGTAGGNACCATCTCGATCGCGNAATAGTCTGACACTGNAAGGGGTGCCGTGATCACNGCAGAGCATGGGNNCAATACANTTGGCGNTGATGGTATGTTGGCAGGGACGNCTGCACTCTTGGTTGGACTAGTGAANACNACCAGCAANNNCAAACCGAATAGCNNGTGACGGACCATGATCATNGTGTACCTATTTTNTCNTTCANCNANTCAGTTCTGACCAGGCACTGACTCCCAGTCCTGCGCGCTTGAGATATTCGGCATACCCCAATCCTCACCGTTCCAACCAGAAAACCCTTCCATACGGAAAGTCCAAAAACCTGTTGTCATGTCGCTGACGATAATTAATCCGTCAGCGTTNCGNACGTCNACCCCGAAGGCGCCGTTGAACTGTGAATATCGAATCTTATTCGGTGGGCCGGTGTAGGTGTCGTAGTATCCCACGGTAACCGGGTTCTCTGGNTCCATNAGGCTGAAAATNTGCAANCCGTCTAAGTAACCCGAGACGAANACATAGGGCCACCTGACCTCATGATTATGCACAAGGTGACGCCAATCTGCNGTCCAAGCTGAGATTGGTNGTCGGATGTTCGTTGTTTCCCCATNCANNGCAGGNTGGAGATCGAATATGCGCAGTGGTGCGTACTGGTATTCGGTTTCAGCNACGACATAACGNCCATCTGGNGTGGGCGTAAATGTATGTCCTGATTTNACACCACTGATGCCAGTCAAGGTGATGANNAGTTCAGGCTCTTCAAGNTCGGTGATGTTGTATACATAGTAGCCACCAGTGCCGCCTCCNTAGAATCGATCCTCAGCGGTGTCCGGATGATANCCGGCGTAGAAATCGTGGTANCCACGACGNTGACTGCTGGTATCCGGNACCGGAATCTTNGCNACNAGNACGTCNTCTAGGAATCCTTCGACCGCGTAGCCCATGTCGTACACNTGTGCATAAGGACCAGCCACNGTNGTNATCAGNAGAACNCGTCCNGTNCTNTGTTTGTAAATGAAGATATTNTGAAAGCCGCCTGGATGNTCNGGAGCCCGNAACCGNGCTACTTCCTTGACCGTTGACGGGTCNGGTANTCCAGTCACATCAAGAATAACCGCNCCTAAATCTGGATTAGGNCCACCCTGNCGGAACTGCAGTGACTGGACGACGTANTAACGNTCATTCCATTTAAANTGTTTGACNTCCATGCCACCCGTTCCTAAGTGAAGATCTTGATTNTCNATACGCCACTNATAGATTCGCTTTGGTTGGCTCGGATCGTGNAGGTCGATAATGTCAAGCCCCTTNTCTCCCTCNAAGCCGTANACCATTCGACCGACGTAAGCGTAGGGNCTGTGCATCTCTTGTTCAAGGTCTGTATCCGAAACGTTTAACCGTGGCCCGAGAGGNAGATGAGCNAGCAGNGTTATGTTGTCGCTGCCAGGTTTGTCAGNNGTCCATTGACCGGAAGCAGGCTGGCTCGGCACTAGGATTGCCAAGAGGGTTACAAGTANNACGGAAACGNAATAAGGGTATTTGCTATCAATAACAGTCATGAGTGTCCTCAAGTTATCGAACGGACTAGCCAANCCTCTGNNGCTACAATACTACGAATTTCGTACTTTTACTTGACCCAAGTGACCGGTATGGCNGATGCTGGCNAATTATGTTTGCACNCCGAANTTNTTNCGTCACCTGCGCCCTNCTCTTCACNCTAGTTGGTACGAGTGCAGCACAAACTCCGTCAGTTCCGAAACTTCTCGTGGTTCTCGTTGTTGATCAGATGCGGGCAGATTATGTGGAGCGATTCCAAGNTCAATGGACTAAAGGTTTACGGCGCCTNATCGACGAAGGGGCCTGGTTTCGTCAAGCCGCNTATCCTTATTTTCAGACAAACACGTGCGTCGGACATGCGACGATCTCTACAGGGGCGCTTCCNGANACACACGGCATCATTGGTAACGCGTGGCACGATCGAGCATCTGCGATGTTGCGTCGATGCGCTGATGACGAGAGCTCTCTCATTGTGAGCTATGGTGCTCCAATTGCAGGAGGGCTAGGTCCTGCCAGTCTGCGCGCGCCGACTTTAAGTGATGAACTAAGGATTCAAGGCGAAGGCGCAACACGAGTGGTTAGCCTTTCTATGAAGCCGCGCGCCGCTATCATGCTAGCCGGTCAAAGTGCTGACGTTGTCGTCTGGCGTGATGACACGTCGTTAGTGACTTCTGGTGTGTACTCGAAGCAGCCTGTTTCTCTAGTTAAGCAATTCATCAGTGACAACCCTATCGCTCAAGACTTCGGTACAACTTGGACGCGGGCGTTTCCGGTTGATACGTATTTGTACGACCCAATCACTGAACATAGTCGACCATTTGAAGGGTGGGACACATCATTGCCACACGACTTGGTAGGGCGTGGCGAGTCCCCAGACTCCCTCTTTTATACCCAATGGGCTGCAAGCCCACGTTCCGATGATTACCTTGTGCGGATGGCAACTACTTTCATTGACGCGTTGGACTTAGGTCAGCAGTCGGCTATCGACTACCTCGGCATTTCGTTTTCGGCGCTGGACCACGCCGGTCATCGCTTCGGGCCCCGCAGCCACGAAGTGCAAGACGTCTTAATTCGACTCGACGAAACGCTCGGCCATCTTTTTGACCACTTAGACGCCACAGTTGGTCAGGGAGGTTATGTTGTGTCCTTGTCGGCTGACCATGGCGCTATTCCGATTCCAGAAGCGTTAGTGAACCAACAAATTGACGCCGGACGAATTCCAGCAGCTGACATCGTGAGTGCCGCTGAACAGGCCGCTGCAGAGTTCCTCGGGCCAGGTGAATATGTTGCTCGATTCGAAGAGCAAGACTTTTATTTCTCACCGGGTGTGTACGACCGCCTCGCTGAGAAGCCGGGCGCTCTTGATCAGATCGCCGATGCTATCGAATCGGTTGAAGGAGTTGCGCGGGTATATCGCGCTGATACGATTCGAGATCGACGGGACACAGGCAACTCAGTCGAACGCGCACTCGCCCGTAGCTACTATCCTGGTCGCAGCGGAGACTTGCTCATCGTGGTTCGACCGTACTGGACGACATCAACGAATGCAGCGGGTCATGGCACAAGCTATGGTTATGACTCACGCGTGCCAATTCTGCTCATGGGTTCTGGCATCTTACCTGGTCGGCACCTCGCACCTGTCACTCCAGCAGACATTGCACCGACGCTGGCCTATTTGAGTCGGATTACACTCGCATATGCTGACGGACGCGTCCTCCACGAAGCGCTCATCAGTCTGCAGTAGTCGTCGTATAGGGGTTAGATTACCTGTCGGATCTTAAAGTCATCCGAACCCTTTAGTTTGCAAGATCTTCAAACATCGCATGGATCCGTTCAAGGCCACCGCGCAGATAGTCAGGTTGTAAGCCGAAACTTATCCGCAAGTGGTGATCGAGATTGAAGTGATCTCCTGGCGCAACAAGTGCGCTCTTTTCCTTAATCAACTGTTCTACAAATGTTGTCGAGTTCACGTCTACGGTGTAGCGTGGGAATGCGATCGCCGACGCGTCAGGCGGAACAATTGAAAACAGGTCGCCATGCGAACGCATCCATTCTTCGAAAATTGGGTAGCCGCGACGTATGTAATCTCGCGTGCGCTTCAATAACTTTTGTTGCATATCGGGTTCCAAGGCGATTGCCGCAAGTTGATTCGAGAGCGTCGCAATGGCGATCGTCGTATATTCATGACGCGCCCAAGCGGCGTCGATTACGTCTGGGGGGCCAACAATCCAGCCAACGCGCAAACCCGGCAGTCCATAGGCTTTACTCAGGCTATTATTAGCCAACACCTTGTCATAGCGACTCCAGAATGACGGGGTCTTCTCGTCGGTCAGACGCTCAGTTCCACTGTAGACTTCATCGGCCAACAGCCAGGCCCCCACGCGATCAGCTGCCGCAACGACTGCGTCCATCTCACTCGACGACATGATGTGACCAGTTGGATTGTTTGGGTTGCAGACAGCAATGACCTTGGTTTGATCTGTGACGGCACGGTTGAGCGAATCAACGTCGAGTGCCCATCCTTGGTCGCTTGACAAGTCGAACGTGCGAACGCTGACCCCCAAGTTCTGTGCTGCACCCCAGATCTGCAGGTAGTTTGGGGCCATGACTGCAATTTCATCACCTGGCTCAAGCAGGGTTTGTAGTGAGATGAGGTTTGCCTCAATACACCCAACTGTAACAAGAACATGTGCGGACGTCGCATTTGGATAAAGCGCAGCGATTCGCTCACGTAACTCCGGTATGCCATTGGCTTGTGGATAAACAAACTCGGTCGAAAGGAGGCGCTCGATCTGATCCGGGTCAGGAATTAAATCCCGTACAGTTGCCGGATGCACACCGCTTTCCGACAGGTTGTAATCAACAAGATTTTCCCACTTCGACATCAATCGTTCCATGACGAACGGTTGGAAATTTGACATGTAGTAAGCTCCGAATTAAGACTGACTCCAGTTAGTGGTAGTTGTTGCTGTCGCTGCATTTTCCGTGCAGTGAGATCGCGTAACAGTAATTATAGTTCGTGCCGGCTTTTTTGGTGGCTAAGCCGTAGGATTCATGATTCGTCACTCGAAAGCCTTGCCGGACGTTTCACTTCACTGGCACACGATGATAGCGGATTACTCTGCGACGAAGAGCTCGTGCATTACCATGACCAGCGATGCCTAAGAATCAACATGCTACGCCTCTTCGGGTAACGATGGTCACGCCGCATCTACCACCTACGCAGGCGGCGAACGCCTTATTACCAGTTGTGATTGCATCGGCGCTCGATTCGGTTGAAATCCAAGCACGCTTCATTACGCATCCGCCTGCAGAGGTGCCCGAGGTGTGTTTTGTGTCGCAACGGGGTCGAGGACTCTGGGCGCGTACACCAATGGGTGGCGTGACTGCCGCGATACGGATTGCCCTACTTGCCGTAACTCAGATCGCGGCTAGTGACGTCGTGCATCTTCATGGGAATGGCCTGCTTGTTGAGGTTGCCAACTGGTTAGCTGTGCGGTTCGGTAAACCTCGTGTCATCACGCTGTACGGAACCGACATCTGGCATCACGATCCAGTGCGTCATCGACAGTTCGGGCAGGTGGTGAGACAAGCCACGACACGGGTTTTTTACAGTCAAGGATTACTCGACTTCGCGCGTGACCAACTCGACTTAGCTGTTGACCCTTCTGAGGTCATTCATGCACCGGTAGCACCGAGTTTTCATGAGCCAAGCGTGGATGAAAGGCGAACACTCCGCGCCGAACTTGGACTGCACGCGTCCCTCGTTTTGTTGACTGTAAAGCGACTACATCCGGTTGCTGGTTACGAGGATCTCCTCCGGGCGATGCCTGCTATTTGTGTGCGCTATCCGGACGCTCAACTGTTAATCGTTGGAGAAGGTGAGTCACGGTTCGCACTTGAGACGTTGGTCCGCGAGCTTCAACTTTCAGACCACATTCAATTCTTAGGTAGCATTCCCAACGGAGAGCTGTGGCGCTATTATGCGTCGGCCGATTTGTTTGTACTCCCATCACGTTTGGAATCTTGGGGAACCGTTATGCTTGAGGCACTTGCTTGTGGAACCCCTGTGGTGGCGACTGATACGGCTGGCGGGTCTGAGGTGGCGGCAAATTTTCCGGACGACGTGCAGCTGACATTACGTGAACATCCAGAGGTTCTTGCGAGCACGGTGATTGCTGCTGCCGAGAGTCGACGTCAAACTAGCCAGGCAACCCAAAGTCGACTGCTTTCGGAGTTTAGTGTCGAAGCGTGTGCTGCACACTACGCGAGCGTGTACCGCAGTGTTAGCAAGAAGCTCTAGATCCTTATTCTTGGAAGAATAAGGATCTATGGGACCTCTAACTGGTCAACGCTAGAGGTTTTGCCGACATTTTTCGATAAATTCATCCTGTTCGGGAATGCCTGGATGACCGTCGGCTCCAGCCTGCCAAGCTGCTTTTGCCGCATCGGTCCGGCCAAGTGCGGCTAGGGCTTTCCCTTTCCAATAATGAGCCCGTGCCTCACGAGGCTTCGACCCTCGGCCAACATGAAGGTTATCGGGATAGGTCAACGCAGACTCGAAATCTTGGAGAGCTAGTACCGCGTCTCCATGCTGAAGATTGGATACTCCACGCTCGATGTGAGCACTCACGAAGACTGCCCAATTATTGGTATCACCTTCCCAATTTGAGTAGGTGGAATTATTGAGCACGTCTAATGACTCATCGTAGCGACTCTCATGTAAATAGGTACGTGCAAGCAACGTGTTGACGTCACCTCGCCGTGACGAATTGGGAGAGATTGCTTCAAGACACTGGATGGCCTCGTTGGGACGGTCAAGACTGTTCAACACGTTGGCCAAATCACGACGTGCCACTTGGTCACTCGGCCTTGCGACCACTGCTTGCTCAAACCAGCGCGCCGCGTCTTCTAGGTTTCCTTGCTGTTTCCAAGCGTCCATCCCCAAGTTTCTAAATGCGACACTCAAGGTTGGATCTTGAGAAACTGCCAATTCCCATTGTTTCTTAGCATCATTGCCTCGGCTGAGTGATGCTAACAGATTCCCCAAGTACAGATGGGCGCGGCTATCATCTGGAACCTGCTGGGTCGCGTATTCTAAGATTGACATCGCTTCCACTTGCGACGGAAAAACATAATCACTTTGACAGGCTGCGGCCTGTTGCAAGTACGTCGCCGCTTGTTTTATCTGGCCGTTTTTCTCTGCGAAGTACGCCAGGTAATAAAAAGGTAGTGGGCGTACCTCTTCGGTGAGATGACCGTTGACACAGGACGCACGTAGCAGGTCGAAGGCTTCACGATATCGTCCAAGATCAGCAAAAAATAGGCTCAACTCGAGAAAAGCGAATTCTGGTTCTCCAATGAATTTTCGAACTTCACGAACAAACTTAGCCCAACCAACCCCATTCACCAGCGAATGGACTGCATATGGCACTAGGCGTGTCGTGCCACGCTCAATTGCATCACCTGCTAGGACGCTTGCGCGTTTGGACTCCCCTGCGCAGTGCGCGGCCATAAGTGTCCAGTCGAACAACCGCACCCGGTCCAACTCGCCAGCGCCGCGCACCGTCACGAAAGCTGCCAATGCCTCACCAAATGCTCCCTGCCTCATCTTCGCACGACCAATGATTTCAAGGCCGAGAGTCAAGGTATCCGGACGATCAGCTGCTTCAGTACCACACATTAAGGCGTCATCGACTCGATCTTGATGCAGCCGGATACTGCCTAGCAGATGCCAAGCTCTACCGTTGTCCTTATCTAAACTAAGCGCCCGCATTAATTGATCAGCCGCTGATTCGAACAACCCTGCCTTGGCATCAAGGTTAGCCAGTGCGATAAGAGCTTTGGCATGCAACGGATCCTGATTGATGGATCGTGATAACCAAAGGCGAGCTTGTACCCGGTCCATTTGACGATCAAAGTGTTGTCCACGGTTGTACATGTCATCAGCAGTCACTGGGTCCAAGGGCTGACTGTTTAGTTCAGCCGGTACGTCTACTGATGGAACATCTAGGGGAGAAGTGTATGCCGCCAGTAATACGTCATCCTGGTCGGTAATCTTCACCTCAATCAGCGTGTCAGCTTTACCATGTACTCTCAAAGAGACTGCGAGTAGCGGCGATAGATCGACAATTTTGGATATTAGTACCTTTTCGGCTGATTTGAGTTCAATGCGAGCCTTTTCTTGTGGCGAGGTTACTATGACCCGAAATTCAACCGTGTCTTGGGTTGCGTGGTCTAAACGTCCAATTACTGCTTCTCGTGTCGCATATTCGAATCCAGCGCCCAGGCCGCGTACCGGATACCACCACTCCTGCCATGCCACCTGTTCGCTGGGAGCGAACGTAGCGTAGTCGGTTTGTGTGCGTAATGGTCCGCTTTGTATTTCAATGTACGGTCCCGCCGTGTCGGTTAGAGCGCACTGACTTGTACGTCCAGCATCCGTCTGGCCCCATGTCCAAGCCTTCTTGCCAGGCACCTTACGATGATCCGCACACGCGACGAGTCCATAGTCGCGGTCGACATCGTACACCCCAAAAAAATCGAAATTACACGCATAGGCAAACACTGGGGTAGCATCCTTAAAATTTTTTAACCATCTAAGGTCGCGACCTTGATCGATTGGCCAAGAGAAGAAGCGATCATGATCGCTCGCAGCACGCATCGGGTAGCAAAATTTGGTGCCTGGGGTGACTGGGAAGGCCGTATTGTTCCAGAAATAATACGTCTGGCTATGATCAGTTGGATTAAACAGGACGATCTTCTCGTCGAGGAAGGCTTTATCTGGATAGAGTGTTAGCCGGACTTCCCACCCGGTGCGAAAATTCATTTCAGTATAACCAATCACGATCGAAGCCGAACCGTCTTCATGTTCGGTGCTGACAACATCTACCGGTGAAAAGCTAGTTACGGTATGGCTTTGCGGACCTCGATTCCATTCAACCCCGCCAGAGATCCAAGCGCCACGCAACGCAATTAATCCTGGTTTGATAACAGTATTTCGGTAGAACATTTCTTGACGGTTCTGCTTGTCGTAGACGGAATGTAAGCGCCCGCCGAGTTCCGGAAGACACATAATTTTCAAGAACTTGTTCTCAAGAAACACCGCACGGTACGATTGGTCTAGCTTCTTTCGCGACAGATGGTCCTGCATCGTATAGGGATAGATGAGGGTGCCCTCTACCTCAAAAAAGCGAGGATTGATGTCATCTGGACGCAGCGGATAAGTGGGAATGACAACTTGATCTTCCCATGTTCGAACGAAAGACATACGTTTGGCTAAGGGTCCGGTGACATCTGTCATCCTAGCACGCCGTCGCGCTGAAGCTTTGCAATCTGCTTCGCGTTGTAGCCGTGCTCGCGTAGCACCTCGTTAGTGTGTTCTCCAAGGAGGGGTGCTGGACGGTTAGGTTGTGTTGGAGTTTCCGAGAATTTTATCGGTGAGCCAAGAGTTTTAATTTTGCCGAACGTGGGATGATCTGTCTCCACAACCATGTCTCGCGATCGAAGATGTGGATCACGTGCCACATCAGCATAATCATTAATTGGTCCACATGGGATTTCGTTCTGCTCGAATAGTTCGAGCCAATAGTGACGCGGTCTCTTGGAGGTGATCGCTTCGATAGCGTTGGCCAGCGTCAGCCGGTTCTTTACCCTAGCTGTGTCACTGGCGTAATTCGGCTGTTCGAGCCATTCGGGATGCTCTAGGACATTGCAGAGACGGTTAAAAATCCGGTCATTGGCGGCGCCCAGCGTAATAAATCCATCTGCACATCGGATCGCTTGGTACGGCGCACTCATCCGGTGTGCAGAACCCAACGGACTTGGGATTTGCCCGCTTGAAAAGTACTCGGTGGCTTCCCAGACTGACAACGCCACACCGGCATCCACCAACGAGGTGTCGACATGCTGACCACGTCCAGAACTATGCCGATAATGTAAAGCGGCTAGAATTCCCGACACAGCAAACAAAGCCGCTCCAAGATCAGTCAGTGGTACCCCAGCCTTCACAGGGTCAGAGCCCGGATGCCCTGTTACAGACATGATGCCAGCGACTCCTTGTGCAATAAGGTCAAATCCACCTCGCCGCGAGTCGGGACCAGTCTGTCCGTAGCCAGAAATCGATGCGTAAATAAGCCGTGGTTGTATTGCGGCGAGATTGGCATAATCTAGGCCAAGTGTTGACATGACTGTTGGCCGAAAGTTCTCGACTAGGATGTCGGCTGTTTTAGTGAGATGGCGAAATACTTCTTGTCCAGCTGAAGATTTTAAATTTAGGATGACACCGCGCTTGCCTCGGTTGACGGCATTAAAGCTTGGGCTGTCTGACCCAATCGCGCCGGCCATCCTTCGCGAGGAGTCACCAGCCGGTGGTTCGATTTTAATAACGTCAGCCCCCATGTCGCAAAGTAGCATGGTACAAAAGGGGCCGGCCATGACTTGGGTTACATCAAGAACGCGAAGTCCTTCGAGGGCTTTGGCAGGTCTTGTTATCATTGGTTCGTCCTGAGTTGTCCAGTCCTTTATTTCAGGAGTTGTTGGCTGTGTCTACTACAGATACCCTGTTTGAAACCGACGGTCCGCTAGCTGTATTAACTTTCAACCGGCCCCAAGCGCACAATGCCATGACTTGGGCAATGTATCAGGCTTTGGTCGATGCATGCGAGGAGGTCGACGCTAGATCAGAAATCCTAGTGTTTATTCTACGCGGAGCCGGTGGTCAAGCGTTCGTTTCCGGTACTGATATCGAGCAATTTAAGACTTTCGCTTCGCCCGGTGATGGTATTGCGTACGAACGACGTCTCGACGAGGTGTTAGACCGGCTTGAACGGGTAGGTAAACCAACGATCGCACAGATCGAGGGAGTGGCAGCTGGCGGCGGATGCGCGATTGCCATCGCCTGCGATCTCCGGTACTGCACACCTGGGTCCAAGTTCGGCGTGCCCATTGCTCGCACATTAGGCAACTGTCTTTCTGTGGCGAACCACGTACGGCTACTCGACCTTGTGGGACCAGCACGCCTCAAAGAACTGATGTTCACAGGAGGTTTTCTTGAAGCTCATGAAGCTGCCACACTTGGCGTCGTTAACCGCGTGGTGGCGGTGGACGAAATTGAGCAGTTCGTCCGTGATGTGGCTGACACTATCACCAAGAATGCACCGTTGACGATTAAAGCTACCAAGGAAATNGTTCGGCGGATCCAAGCGAGTCGTCGTCTNGACAGTGATGCTGGNCGTGATTTGATTTCACTTTGCTACACAAGTANTGANTTNGCNGANGGTGTAGACGCNTTCCTTGAAAAGCGATCTCCGAAGTGGCGAGGACGATAAAAACAGTTCNCTTGCAAAGGATGGGATCCGCNACNGNGAAACACCAGNGTTCAATTGTGGTGTTATCCGATGGGGNTTCTTAGCCGATGTTAATNTTTAATACTGTAAAGANAAGATAGCAAACCCCTGCCCCGACAACCGTCATCGACAGNCCCCATGCCATCAGCTTATTAAACAGCAACCGCGTGTCTTCCCCAGCCGGCGCGGCTGCCANACAGAGCGCGCCAAGTGTCGACAAAGCCGACACATCGACGAGGTGNCCNCCTACATTCATGGCNGATGCGATCGCGAGTGGCGAAACATTNCCNAGTTGTTCAACGAGNCCAGGTACGGTTGGTAGCATNGCTGGAAGCACAACGCCTGAGGTGCTGCTGTAGATTGAGATGAAACCAGTCGAAAAGGCTATAACTGCCGTTGCTGATTCCGGTGTGGACATGCCAGCGAGTAGGCGAGTGAACAGATCTAGTCCACCGGTCTTGTCAAGCANGGAAATTAACACCGTCACGCCGCAGACCATCATAATCACGCGCCAAGGCATNATCGTTANAGCCTTCANTTCATCTCCAACCCGTAATAGTGAGAGCANGATTGCAGCACNGAATGCGCCTAGNCCGATGTGCACACCAAAAAAAACGACTCCAATAATAAGNNCGAAGATGNNNCCAATCGTAATGAGATGTGGTTGGGTNAAACTCNANTCGGTAGATGTTGATTCAGAACTGTCNGGCACNGCGATTTTTGCATTGTGATAACGGCCTAATAATTTCCATCCACCGAGTAGAAAGTANGCGACGAAGGCAATCACTGTATGNGCCACCATGTTGTTTAGATAAGTGTGCAACTCGAAGCCTGCGAGTCCGACGTCGGCCATAATCTCATTAACGATGATTCCGGTTGGTGCAATCGGCGATAACGAACCAGCATTTGCACCGTTGCCAACCATGATGGCGACCAAGAAAACNGGAATACCCACTTGGCCGGCCACCGCCATTGCCATTGGCGCAACCAAGGCTGTTGCTGCGATGTTTCCAGGCCCAATCGACGCGAGTACGAAGGCCAGACCAAAGAACATAATCGGGATAATGCCAACATTGCCGCGACAATACTGAACCGCACGGCGTGCGATTCGATCTAACGTCCCATTGGCTTGCGCCTGTGAAAANAACAAGGTTACGCCGGNAAGTGTCAGAAACAGGCGAGTCGGAAATCCACTCATCACCTCATTAGGACTAAGACCAGCGATATACACACCAACCACCCAGGCNAGACTAATCGCAAGAAAGCCAACGTGGATACGAGACGTGCAACTNAGNATGATTGTGATGAGTAGTGCACCTAGCGAGATTGTGGCGACATCCATNNAATCGGCTCCTTCAGANAACTTTCATCACCCGACGCTGAGTATATCTTAGCTAGNNTTGNGGAAGTTGAGTTGGGTCGACCATGTAAACACTGTACAGTAACAACGTGNCACAANCGAAGCCAGATTACAGCACCCATCCCATTGCTAANCGTCTCAGGCGCGAGCTCGCCGGCGACGTCCGTTTCGATCCAATGACACGCACACTNTTTTCAACCGATGCNAGCAACTATCAAATTATGCCGATCGGAGTCGTGTTTCCAAGGCATGNAGAAGATATACGCNNACTTGTGGAGATTACNGCAGATCACTCCTTGGCATTGCTACCGCGCGGCGGCGGGACNAGCTTGGCAGGTCAAACAGTTGGAGAAGCAATCGTAATTGANTTTTCGAAGTACATGCANCAAGTGCTGGAAGTCAATNCTGACGAGAGNTGGGCACGCATCCAGCCAGGAGTTGTGCTNGATAATTTTAATAGCGTNCTNAANCCCNNTGGCTTGATGTTTGGNCCTGAAGTGTCNCCNTCATCACAGGCCACACTNGGNGGAATGATTGGNAATAATTCGTGTGGCTCGCGGTCGATTGAGTACGGCAAGATGGTCGACCATGTCATTGAGCTCAGCGGCACNCTCGCTAACGGNGAAACTTTTAATTTCGGCACATTGTCAAAGTCTGACCTCGCGCAACACCTCGAGAAAGAGGATGCCGTCTCACGAATCGTTCAGGCTGTTAATACGATCGCTCGAGCGCACGAAACTGAGGTCGACCGCCGTTTTCCAAAACTTCTCCGACGTGTTGCAGGGTACAACTTAGATGAGTGCGGGATCCGTGACCAGTTTAATTTGGCGGGTTTACTTGTTGGTTCAGAAGGGACGCTGGCAATTCATACTGAGGCCCGCGTACGGCTCGTACCACGACCTGTACATACAGTACTTGGCATTTGCCATTTCGACACCTTCGCAGCGTCGATGGCTGCTTCTGCGCCCATTGTCGAGTTGAANCCGCAGGCCATCGAACTNAGCGATAANCTTTTATTGGATCTTGCGTACGAGTCTCCACTCTACCGNGACAAGTTGCATTTCGTTTCAAAACAACCTCAGGCACTGCTCATGGTTGAATTTGCNGGAGATACCCNNGAGGCTTTACTNAGAAAGCTTGACGAACTGGCAGTATTAATGCGGGATCTCGGNTATGGTGAGAACGTAGTCCGNGTGGTGGANCCGGCGCGCCAGGCCGATGTATGGGCTGTGCGAAAAGCCGGGCTTGGCNTGCTCGGCAGCCTCAAGGGTGATGCGAAGCCACTTGCGTTCGTTGAAGANACTGCNGTAGCNCCCGAAGACTTNCCTGCTTTTACGGCAGCGTTTCATGAGATTNTGGNNCANCACGAAGTCCGGGCTGCGTTCTATGGCCACGCCTCGGTCGGATGCCTTCACATTCGACCTATTCTCGATCTGCGAAAAGCNAAAGACATCGANAAGTACAGAGCGATTGCCGAAGAGGTAACCGACCTAGCNCTTAAGTTCGGTGGTACGCATTCCGGCGAACANGGTGAAGGACTTGCTCGCTCGGAATTTAACCCAAAGGTGTTTGGGGCAACCCTGTATGCCGCATTNCAAGAAGTCAAAGCAGCATTTGATCCGAATAANCGAATGAATCCAGGCAAGAAAGTTAATGCNCCACCNATGGATCATAANCTGCGATATGGTGCTGACTATCGTGTCACNGTGCCGGTGACCGTCCTCGATCATTCTGACTTCGGNGGACTCGACAAGGCAATCGAGATGTGCAACGGCAATGGTCGTTGTCGCAAGTCTGAGGTAGGNACGATGTGCCCCTCTTACATGGCTACGTTAGACGAGATGCACTCGACACGCGGTCGCGCGAACGCCNTGCACGCCGCAATGTCNGGTCGTTTGCCAGAGNANGCNCTATTCTCGGATGAGATGCACGNGGTCATGGATCTTTGTCTCTCGTGNAAGGCGTGTAAGTTTGAGTGTCCGTCACACGTCGACATGGCCAAGCATAAGTACGAATTCTTGGTCGGCTACTACAAGCGTCACGGAGTACCTTTGCGAAGTCGCCTGCTTGGGCACTTGCATNCACTGTCCGCNNTTGGNTCNTTNTTTGCGCCAGTCTCAAACATACCGGCACGTATTACTCCGTTNCGGCGAACNCTNAATTATTTTCTAGGCTTGCACCCAGACCGTTCGCTACCTTTATTTCGACGAGATACGTTTTGGAGGTGGTGGCAGCGTCATGCTTCCCAGCCTCGGCCNCANGATGAGNGNCGGNCGATAGTNTTNTTGGCTGATACTTTTTCNAACTTCTACGAACCCGAAATCGCTATTGCAGCGACNCGNGTNTTGGAAGCCGGTGGNTATCAGGTGATCGTGCCCAAACCAGTNTGCTGCGGACGGCCGTTGNTGTCCGAGGGNNTNCACGAAGAAGCACTTGCACGCACGCGAGACACTGTCGCCCAGCTNATGCCTTATATTGAANTGGNTTATCCAATCGTTGGGCTNGAGCCGTCATGTCTNTTGACAATGCGAGACGACTATCCGCCNCTNCTNCAATCTNAAGANGCNAGNACTTTGTCGACTAAAGTGCTGCTGATCGAGGAATTCCTNGCNCAGGAGACCNCCGCTGGGCGACTATCCTTACCACTAGCNCCACTCGCACAACGTGCGCTNTTGCATGGNCATTGTCATCAGAAGTCCATTGCGACGACGGCAGGNACTCATGCAACACTCAAGCTCATTCCAGACCTCGAAGTGACTGAAATCGATTCNGGATGNTGTGGCATGGCNGGTTCATTTGGNTACGAGGCNGANCATTATGATCTGTCAATGACCATTGCNGACCGNGNATTNCTCCCAGCTGTGCGNGCGGCATCNGAAGACACACTNCTGGTNGCGAATGGAGCTTCNTGCCGNCACCAGATTATGGACGGAACTTCTCGGCAGGTTCGCCATACGATTCAGGTCTTGGCCGATGCACTCACTGACACCGCTGGTAATGGCTGCAGCTAGAAAGTTCATGCCATTACGTTAGAAACAGGGCATCACTAGCGTGATATCCTCTAGCAAAAGCGGGAGTATTGAAACATGGCTGGACTTATTCGCACTGTCGTTGCGCCGCACACACCTCGGATGGGAATCGAGGAGCAAGCGCCAGATTTTGTTCGAGCTCTCATTCAGGGTCAACGTGAGATGGGTGAAGAGATTCGGGCTGAAAAACCCGATGTCTTGATCATTAATTCAGCCCATTGGGTCTGTACGTTTAATTGGCATGTAACATGTCAGGCCGAGCATAAGGGGCGGTGCGTTGCGGATGAGGCACCCGAGTTGATTGATGGTGTTCCATACCATTGGAAGGGCGACCCAGAACTTGCGCGAGCCATATTAACTGAATTCAGTGAAGCGGATATTCCAGGCAATCCAAACGACACTCCGCATTTTCAGTGGGACTATGGTTCGTGGGTCCCAGCGAAGTATTTGGACCCTCAAGCGGAGGTCCCGATTATTTTAATTGGTGCCGTAGTTAGTGCTGATATTGAGGAATGTCTGAAGGCTGGCGCCGCCATTCGTCGAGCAGTGGAACAGACTGGTCGCCGAGCCGTCTTTGCAGCGAGTTGCTCTTTTACCCATGAACTAGTTCGTGGTCCTGCACAGTGGCCAACTGAAGAACGACAGAAACTTGACCATCAGTTCATCGAATTACTTACCTCAGGGCAAATCGCTGATGCTAAAGCTTGGTTTCCTGAATATAACAAGGCAGTCGTTGCCGAAATGGGGGGGCGCACACTTGCAACGTTTCTAGGTTGTCTCGATGAAACAAGTGAGGTGACGTATTCTGGTCGGCAGTATGGTCCCTACACGCAATCTTCCGGAAGTGGTAACGCGAATATTCTGCTCCGCAGTCGCTGACAAACATATCAGGCCTGAATTTGTCTATGAAATCTTGGAAAAACTATTAATACACGCAGTGTGCGTGCGAAGGGAAAACAATGGGTACTAAAACAGAATATGAAAAACCCTACGAGGATTTGATCGGGTTTGTTCCGCCACGTATCCAGAACCGGATCCGCCTCGGCCTTGAGGTCGACCCAGAATTACTGGCGCAGACTGAGCAAATTCGGAAGACTGCGATGTATCCCAAATGTTTTGATGTCAAAACGGCACAGTTGATGCTGGTTGGCATTCTCCTTGCGAATGTAGCACCGGGGGCTGAGTTTCATGCTCGTGCGGCTAAGCGTTCGGGCGCGACAAAGGAAGAGTTGCATGCGGTAGCAGGCTTGGCATTCCTCTTTCGTGGTTTGCCTGCGTTCAATTTAGCTTCGGAGATCATTAACAAAATCTTTGACGAAGACAACTAA
>NZSH01000021.1 GCA_002696705.1 Woeseiaceae bacterium
TAGATCGAGAAATGTTTCGACAAGCTTTTCGAGTTCATCTCGTGATTCCGAACGCATGTCCACCACCATGGATGTTTCGAACGGAATCGAATTAACTGAAGTTCCACCTTCAACAATGCCAATATTAAACGTTGTTTTCGGCGTGTCAGGTACAGATATGGCGCTGACCTTACGGATAGCATTGCCCATAGCATAGGCTGGACTGACTAAACCGAACGCCCCGTAACTATGACCACCGGGACCTTTAAACGTAACGCGGTACCGAAGACTACCAAGCGCGCCGGTCGTGATGGTTGACTGACCACCAGATTCGACCGAAATGAAACCACCAATTTGATCTTTGTACTTCCCGTCCCTAAACAAATGCTTCACCCCACGTAAGTCGCCAGGCCCCTCTTCCCCAACGTTCCCAATGAACAACAAATCGGATTCAGTTTCGAGATCCGTCTCGTTGAGTACACGCGCAACAGCGAGTAGCGTAGCTAGCCCCGCTGTATCGTCACCAATCCCTGGCGCCCTCAGGCGGTTGCCTTCACGCCGAACCTCTACCTCAGTACCTTCCGGAAACACCGTATCCAAGTGGGCTGCCACCGCGAGCAACGGTGCCTCACCGGTTCCGGGTCGCAGACCCATGACATTCCCAATTTGGTCCATTTCCACATTCGTCAGACCTGCATCGCGCAACATTGCCATGTATGTGGATGCTCGTACTTCCTCGCCAAAAGGCGGCGCCGGAATCTCAGTCAGTTGCACCAGCTCCTCCACAAATCGATCGTACTCTTCATCAAGGCGCCGCAAGGCTCCCTGGTAAGCTTCCATATCTCGCAGGCGTGTTATCGCATTAGCGGTATCACGGAATTGAGCAAGAAGGGGTGGCTCATCGAGCAGGAACAACACGAGGAGCAACAAAAGTGTGCGCTGTATAGTCATTCAACTGCACGAATCGTACCTGAAGAATTCGATCTCGGCAACCGACTTCCAATTACTTCGTTGAGTGGAGCTTCAACGATATACTGANAGNAGCAATGCCTATTTATGAGTACATTTGCCGNAAGTGTGATNCACGCAGCGAAATACTTCAACGAATGGGTGTAGGTTCNAGAGGGCTAGAATGCCCCAGCTGCGGACATAAGTCACTNGAGAAGCAATTCTCCACATTTGCTGGNACATCAAGCGTCGGNGCGGCATCNCGTGANATNAACAATTGTGGTTCAACCGGTTTTACCTGAGCCTCCTGATGACCACGGTTCGTTGAGCCGTAACCAACGCACTCGACACACAACACATTCGCAGCCATTACGCATTCGTGTCTTNGCGTNGTGTCACGNTTAAACCCAGGGACAGGCCACTAATCGTCCATGCCTAGTTTCAAGCGGTGGAATAGCATCGCGGCAGGTTTCGCGCACGATCGGACATCTNGTCCGGAATGCACAACCAGACGGCTTTCGGATAGGGGTAGGAATATCACCCACCAGTCGTATGCGATCGTCACGCGNCCGCTTCGGTTCNGGCCGAGGTACGGCTGACAACAANGCCCGCGAGTATGGATGTTGTGGNTCACGATACACTTGCTCGGCCGANCCAANCTCCACAATGTTGCCAAGATACATTACAGCGATCCGATCAGAAATATGTCTGACNACTGAGAGATCATGAGCAATAAAGANATAGGACATTCCAAACTCTTGCTGCAAATCCTGCATTAAATTGATTACTTGCGCTTGAATTGACACATCGAGCGCACTGACCGGTTCGTCAGCAATCACAATTNTTGGATTNGTAGCCAACGCACGAGCAATGCCAATNCGTTGACGCTGTCCACCAGAAAATTCGTGCGGATATCGACCAGCGTGTTCACTAGTCAAGCCAACTTTCTCAAGCAGCCAGCGCNCACGNTCNTGCCGCTCNGCNCGACTTAACTCGCGCGCATGAATGGCTAGNGGCTCTTCGACGATCTGCGCAACAGTCATGCGCGGACTGAGTGATGAATACGGGTCTTGAAAAATCATCTGGAGATCAGCTCGAAATGGCCTCATCTCTGAGTGATTGAGTGANNCCAGATCGACAGAACGGGATTTATGGTGATACACAATGCGTCCGGAAATTTTTACACCGTAATTCATTGCGTNNAGAATATTGACAATGGCNCGACCAATNGTGCTCTTNCCACAACCCGATTCCCCTACTAAGCCAAGCGTTTCGCCACGATTCAGNCTAAAGGACACCCCGTCAACCGCTTTTACTTCAGCAATCTGTCGTAACAAGACCCCNCCGTGCACTGGAAACCGNACCCTCAGGTCATCAACTTCAAGCAAAGGTTCCATTACGCNTTCACAAGATGGCATCGCACCAAATGACCAGGNGCNACCTCGATGAGTTCAGGTTCAACTGTGTCGCACTCGTCGACTTTCATGTCACAACGGGTACAGAACTTACAACCCGACGGAAGGTCGTGNATGCTAGGAACTGTGCCGGGAATGGTTTTCAATCGCTCAGCCCTGTCACCATCGATCCGCGGCAACGACGCAAGTAANCCTTGTGTATAGGGGTGAAGNGCTCCACTAAAAATTTTGTCGACTGGGGCTACTTCTTGGATCTTTCCACCGTACATGACCATAACTCGGTCACATGTCTCTGCCACCACACCTAAGTTGTGAGTGATGAGTANAACAGCTGCCTCGGNCTGTTGCGCTCTCACCTGCACTATTAATTCAAGAATCTGCGCCTGGATCGTCACATCCAGCGCCGTGGTGGGTTCGTCGGCAATGAGNAATGACGGGTTACACGCNAGTGCTATCGCAATCATCACACGCTGTCGCATACCNCCTGANAAATGGTGTGGGTAGTCCCTCATNCGTAATTTAGCGTCAGGAATGCCGACCAATTCAAGCATCCTCACACTACGGTCGAATGCCTCAGCCCTCGAACAGGCTTCGTGTGCCAATATGACCTCGCTAACTTGCANGCCGATCGAGAAGACCGGATTCAACGAGGTCATTGGTTCCTGAAAAATCATGCTAATGTCTTTGCCGCGCACCTGGCGAATTTCGTCCCAAGTAAGTTGTAATAAATTACGTCCCTTATAGTGCACANTGCCGGTCACAATCTTCCCTGGGGGATCAGGAACGAGTCTGAGCACACTTAAAGCAGTAACAGTTTTGCCAGAGCCAGATTCGCCAACCAAACCCAGAACNTCACCCTTACGNATATCGAAATCAACACCGTTGACTGCCTTNGCCGTGCCACCTTCGGTTTCAAAATAGGTACGCAGATCACGCACTTGCAGNAGNGGTTCCTNNGGCATAACCAAGTTCTCTTNAGACGTANCTGTTGTCATCGTAATCGAGAAAATTCTTTCGGATCGAAGGCTTCCCTGATGGCCTCACCGATAAAAACCACCAGTAGCAATGTCACAAANACCGCCGCCAGCGGAAAAAGCACAAGCCACCACTTCGTCAAGTTGTTCATNCCTTGACCAATTAGTTCNCCCCAGCTCGGTGTGGGNGCAGGTAAACCAAAACCTAAGAAATCGAGCGCAACCAACGCACCGATGTTCGCCACGATGGCAAACGGAGCNAATGAAACAACCGANGTTAATGAATTNGGAAGAATGTGCTTAAACATAATGNTCGGCTCAGAAGCACCCATNGAGAGAGCTGCGCCGACATAGTCCTTAACCTTCTCTCGATAGAACTCGCCCCGCACGTAATAGGTAATNCCCATCCAACCGAAAGCAGACAGGATAATTGCCAGTAACCAGAATGCCGGTTGAAGAAGCTGGTTTCGTCCTGGTAAGTACACCGGCACAATGATGGAACTCACAATGATCACCGTATAGAGAAACGGTAGGGATGACCAGATTTCAATAGTGCGCTGCCCGAGCAGGTCNACCTTTCCTCCCAGATACCCNAAGGTTGCACCAACAACAATGCCTAAGGCATAGCTNACCAATGTGACNAGAATGGCGAATGTAACTGAAATGTGGAAACCGTANGCCAAGCGNACAAANACGTCGCGTCCTCGATCNTCNGTNCCNAAGAGGTGTTGTTTCGTCGGTGGATGTGGTGGAAATCCNGACTCGTCAAGCANCGATTCATTGGGGCCATACGGGTATGGCGGCATGAANACCCAATCACTNGATTCTTCCAAAGTGAATTGTTCCCGAAGCGCCCGATAGTTCGCCTCGCCAATTGCACTTTGACCAAACTGGGTCGCTTGATAAACCTCAAGTAATGGGAAATACAGCTTATCTTCGTACTTCACGATAATCGCGTTATTGTTCGCCAGCATCGGGAGAAAAAANGAAACCACATAAGCAATGAGGATCNCGACAAACGACCAGTAACCTCGCTTCAACCGCTTAAACTTNCGTAGGCGTTTACGAATAANNGATTCCGAAGGGACTGACCCTCCGTNCTGTTTGTTTAATTNGCTGGATGCCACCAACNCCTCAGNGTTTTNAGAAATTCGATNATTCATTTAAACCGTATGCGTGGATCGACCACTGTGTAAATTACGTCGGATAAAATGTTCCCNATCAACATAAGTAAACTGCCAACAACTAAAATACCCAGNGCTACGGGGTAGTCACGTTGCAGAATCGAGGTGTAGCCCAAGTAACCCATNCCATCAATGTTGAAAACTTTTTCAATCAGAAAAGAACCNGCCAGNACCAAACTGAACGCNTGTCCCAAACCAGTCGCNAGCGGAATAATNGAGTTGCGTAAGGCATGGACAAAGATCACTCGCCGCTCAGATAACCCCTTCGCGAAAGCAGTACGAACGTAATCTTGGCTAAGATTTTCCATGAGGGAATTTTTTGTCANAATTGTNAGCGTGGCGAAAGAACCCACCATGTAACACAAGACCGGTAGGAACATATGATGGAGTTGGGCGAAGATTTTNCCACCTACACTNAGGTACTCCCAATTAAATGGACGAAACCCACCAAGCGGAAATACGTTCCAAAAGCTNCCACCACCAAGNAGCACAAGTAGNGCCGTCCCAAGGGCCCAACCAGGCACTGAATATCCAAGAAATACAATCACNCTGCTCACGAAATCAAGACGACTACCGTGCCGAACAGCTTTCATGACTCCAAGTGGAATACAGACCATATAGCTCAACAGAAATCCGGTTAACCCCAAAAAAATCGAGACCGGAAATCTCGACTTGATNACATCCCAAACAGGNTCCTGATAGACGTAAGAATTGCCGAGATCAAAATGCACTANATTCCATAACCATTGGCCGTACCGNACATGTACGGGTTTNTCAAAACCGTAAAAGCGTCGAATTTCATCGATCGCATCCTGTGGTAACGAAACCACAAATTCAGTACCACCGCCGGCTACTGCACCCTCGGTCATGACAGCCATCCTGTACTGCATTATTTGACGTTCAACNGGACCTCCNGGGACAAAATGCATAATGACGAAAACCGCCATTGTGATCCCGATGAAAGTTGGGATGATCAACAAAANNCGCCTAAGNAAGTAAGCGGTCATGATGNANTCATTACATGACGGTTACACATAGCGCGANAGTTGTAACGGCCCTAAACCGGAGGGACGTTAGGNCAGCTCCTTGGGTGGCANACTTGCTACTCGATNCCTGGNGTCGGTAATTCCTGCNNAATCCGTTCGACATACTGCTCCCAGTAGTGCACATCTGTCTCACCCACCTCAAGTGTACTGGAAGCACTCCCCATGCNTTCACGGAAACGCGCTTCTTGCTGAGGNTCGNTCCACCACAGNGTNAANGGATCTCGGTAGTACCCAAAACGAGACAAATAGCCATNTGGTTGACCAAACTTATTCCAAAACGCAATCCGATAGAANGGCGCCTCCCACCCGAGAATATAGTGGTGTAGATTTGCCAGAATTCCATCAATTTCACGAATGATCGTTTCGCGAGCTCCTTGATCGAATTCTTTATCGTACGCTTCAAGCAATTCGTCAATACGGTCATTCTTGACANCAGTAATGTTGTTCGTGTTGTCGGGATCTGCCAACGATGAATGCACNGTCGTCTCTGGATTTGGAAACAACANACCCGTATAGGCAACGGCCACCAGATCAAAGCGTCGTTCGTCGATAAGTTGAATCATCGTCTCGAACGTCACGAGCCGAAGATTCAGCGTGATNCCAACACGNCGTAGATCTTCCTGGAAGATCGTATATGAGGGCTCCAGTCCCTGCTGTCCGTAGAGTAATTCCGCGGTNAGTGGACGACCGTCTTTAATGAGCCGCCCTTGGGTATCACGCTCCGTCCAACCGGCATTGGCTAGCAACTCTACCGCNCGCGCTGGGTCGTACGGGTTTCTNGGATTATCAAGATTCTTATATGGACCAGAAAAATATGTATTCTTNGGTGTGTATTCGTTAAAGAACAGCTTCTCAATTAACTGCTCACGATTATAGAGATGCGTCAANGCTTGACGTACTTGACGATCATCCCATGGTGCCCGTCTCGTATTGAACGCAATACCTGAGAGACCTAAGGGATACTCATTGAATACCTTGCGCTTCTGTAAAAGTCCACGCTNGACGGGTTCGATATCNAGTTCTTCGANCCACTCTCTCGAGACGTTNACATAGTAGTAATCAAGATCACCTCGCTTGAACATTTCAAATGCCAGGTTGTCATCCCGAACGACAATTTGATGGATCTCGTCAAAGTTNCCTAAGCCTATATTTCTTCGATGACTTTCCGCCCAGTAATCNGGCCGGCGTCGAATAATCACACGATTTCCGCGATCGATGTCAGCNTCGTTAACCANGTACGGCCCAGAGCCTGGCAACATCTTGTAGTTGTAATCGGAAATATACGTCGCACCATCGANCGTCTTGAGTACAGAGGCCGGATANATCGGCATGCCAGAAAAATATAAGAAATTTCTCCAGTTCAACTGTTGNCTGGTAACTCGCACAATATACGGACTCTCGGCTACCGGCCGTTCGAACTTCGAGTAAACCAGCTTGGAANCAGGNTCCTGAAGGCCGTCATCCATCATNAAATCCCANGTTGCGATGACATCTTCAGACCTTACCGCTTCCCCATTTGAAAAACGNGCGTTGGGATTGATNCGATATCGAAAGGTCATATGNTCNTCTGAANTCTGCCAGTGGGTNGCAATCGACGGAATCCATTGATTCGTGGTGGAATGCAGAGTCAGCAAGCTCTCGTAAACCANGCCATTAAGCATTAAGTCAAACTCGCTTGTGTTGGGACCGTGGTACCTAAACGTGGTCGGAAAGTCACGTTCGTGAGAATGGAATTGGCCACCTTTCACGGCATGCGGATCACCCATNAGATCGAAAGCGGTATTAGTTTCCCAATCGTTACCNACAAAACCAGCACCGCCAGCATCAGNTGAAACNCTTGGATCGGCATTCAGGTCCTTCTCTGGAAAAACTGGGTANTCATTCTTATCAACCGATACGGGNTCAGCCGGCGCCACCACTTGACCNGACGGNTCAGANGTNTTCGGCANNTCGCCNCCACACCCAATCGTGATGGCAGACCCAATCANCATTACCCANAANGTACGCATCCTCATGATCGACTCTCCTNCGTTGGAAGTGNCCTAGTTTTNCGAGAAAGNTATTTTACCGGTAGTTCACTTCAAGATGAGNATCCAAAATCTCANCTAAGTTCTGTTTANCCACCGGAGTATGATTAATTAACCACCNAGAACCCTTTTAGATACATTCCTTAANTCATGACCAAACCTAATTGGAACACAATTCGTGACCTGTTTCCTGCCGCTAAGGAATTTGTCTATCTGGCTACCGCAGGTGCCCCGCCAATTTCGATTCCGGCCAGTCGGGCTGGAATCCGCTACTACGAAGAAATGGCCTCTCAAGGCGATTTACCTTGGGATAGATGGTTAGCAGAAGTGGAAACCGTCCGAGNGAAAACAGCTAACTTCATTGGTGCGAACCCTGAAGAAATCGCATTCACTTTCAGTTCGTCNCACGGCATGAATCTAGTAGCTCAAATGTTCGGAANCAAAGGTGAAATTCTTACGCTGGCCGACGAATTTCCGTCGTCCACGCTTCCTTGGCTCCAGCAGCGCTCGACNATGAGATTCATTGAGTCGGACCCGNCAGGATTGCTTCCAATGCGTAAAATCGAACNTGCAATCTCACNAGAGACGCGTGTAATTGTCACGAGTTCTGTGCAATACAGGACCGGCTTTTATCAGGATCTCATNGCATTGGGACAACTCTGCCACGACCGANACATTCTACTCGNTGTCGACGCTTCACAATCCATCGGNGCCATTCCACTCAATGTGCACGATGCGCGGATTGANGCTCTCGTTTTCAGTGGTTACAAGTGGACGATGGCCGGCTATGGCATTGCCGTNATTTACCTAGCCAAACNGCATATACAGTCGGATCGTTTNCCCATNGCGGGCTGGCTCAGTGCCCGTCAGCCAGANCTGCTAATAAATAATGAACTGGACCTGAAGAACNCCGCAGCCGCANTTGAAGTGGGCTGTCCGAATTTCGCTGGNATTTTTTCACTTGGTGCTGCCCTCGATCTGCTCGTGAAGATTGGNCCGAGCCACATTGAANCTCGCATTCACGAACTCACTGATTACTTACACGANGNTTTNCACANNAGAAATTTTNANATTGCATCNCCAAGCGATCGATNTGATCGCGCCGGNATCACAATAGTTGTNGTGCAAANTCCGGAAGAGGTTGTAAAGGCACTCACGCAAANGAACATCTTGACAGCGGCGCGCGGTCGCGGTGTGCGAGTCTCACTTCACATTTTTAACACTTTTGAAGATGTGGACCGCTTTGTCGAAGCGTTAGAAGAAATTGAAAAACCAGAAGTCGCAAGGTAGGAATCATTCGTGCTTAAGAACCTGACGTAAGAGACACGATGCTCATCGTCGNATCCTTGAACAAAACTGCTTCGTTTAATGAACCAGACCGATAACCCTGAAGGTCCACCGTCACTTGGTGGAAGCCAGCAGNTCGAAACTCTCGGACGACNACCTCACGCATTGCCGGTAACAGTAAGCGTTCGATCTCGTCAGGTAACACCTCAATGCGAGCCATCGCACCATGGTGCCGTACNCGNCAAACACGAAATCCATGNGTNTGTAATACCTGCTCACAGTCGTTTACCTGCTCTAACTTGAACCGCGTGATCTCTGTGCCGTANGGCACCCGGCTGGANAGACATGCTAGCGCTGGCTTGTCCCAAATCGGNAAATCGATANGNCGTGCNGCTTCTCGAATATCAGTTTTTGTNAAATTGAGTTCATCAAGCGGTGATCGCACACCATATTCGACCGCGGCCTGTCGCCCTGGNCGATGNTCCCCACGATCGTCCAGATTAAACCCATCAAGTACATGTGGCACACCGAGACCATGCGCATGNTCGANTGCCNCNCCATAGGTTTCGGTNTTGCAGAAATAGCAGCGATTGACTGGGTTGGCNGTGTACCGAGGATCNTCTAATTCGTNAGTCTCAACGAGGAGNTGCCGCACCCCTATTTCTTTTGCAAGTCGCTGNGCATGGGCNCCNTCTTCCGGCGCAAGACTCGGNGAAACAGCCGTCAACGCCAAGGCTTCCTTNCCGAGGGCAGCAAACGACTCTGCAACTAGGTAGCCTGAGTCNACGCCNCCCGAGAAACAGACCACGACANGCTTGAGATCGTGCAATAGCGCNCGTAAGGCGGACACNTTTTGGGAGAGTTCAGACATCAATTAANAGCCAGACTACTTGCGAAACNACAAACTCGTCAATAGCATGTACTGCACATGACNATTTTCGTCGTGCTCGTNTGTTTCGTCCTGTATTGGCTCGGGTACCGCTATTACGCNCTTCGAATNGCCAATCGCGTNTTTGNACTTGATCCNGAGGCCAAAACNCCAGCNCACACAAAATACGACGGTTTCGATTACGTNCCATGCCNGCGGTACATATTATTCGGTCACCATTACGCTTCAATCGCTGGCCTNTCACCCATGCTNGGGCCAGCCATCGCTGTAATTTGGGGCTGGGTNCCAGCCCTGTTTTGGGTNGTTTTCGGNACCATNCTGATTGGNGGNGTGCACGATTTCACTGCACTTGTGCTGAGTNTCCGCTCCGGAGGTCAGTCAATCGGAAAGATTACGGAATCAGTCATNGGTTCACGGGCGAANAGNCTTTTTCACATCCTNATCATCTTCTTCATTTCTCTTGCCATGGGAGTCTTCGTCCAAATCGTGGCACAGTTGTTCACGGCCGATTTTTATCCTGAGACCGTACTCCCTAGTTTCTCGCTAATCGCCCTNGCTCTTGTTATGGGGGCGCTCCTCTATAAAAAAGGCATTAAATTNCTACCGGTGACTTTGGTGGCTTTCACTTTAAGTCTCGGNGCNATCATACTTGGGCTGAAACTTCCCACACCNAATCTTGCTTCAGACACGTGGGCCACCATAATGCTCGCCTACGCCTTTGTCGCCTCAATCTTGCCCGTTTGGTTGCTGCTTCAGCCTCGAGATTATCTGAACGCACTCNTNCTCTACTTGGGACTGGCACTGTTGTTTAGCGGCTTCTTTCTCTTACGNCCAGATTTCGTTGCCCCACCCCTNAACCTCAATCCGGAAGGTGCACCACCACTTTTTCCTTTTGTATTTATCGTTCTTGCCTGCGGCGCGATCTCCGGCTTTCATGCATTAGTCTCATCCGGAACAACGGCCAAGCAACTANATAAAGAAACTGACGCCCCGTTTATCGGATACGGCGCGATGATCGGAGAAAGNCTNCTCGGGCTCGTTGCTGTGATGGCCTGCACGGCCGGTTTCATCAACGCTGAAGCCTGGCAANCACACTATGCAAGTTGGAATGTGGCCCAAGGNCTTGGTCAAAGCATGAACGCATTCATTAATGGATCTGCGCTCTTTNTAAACCAACTAGGTATTCCGACTGCTNTAGGCAGTGCTTTCATTGCGCTGGTTGCCGTTTCATTCGCGTTGACGACGTTGGATTCNGCCACTCGCCTGCTTCGTTACAATCTCCAAGAAGTTTCGGAAACACTTGGCATGCCTTGGCTCGCAGGTCGCTATATCTCATCNGCACTCGCAGTTGTGGCAATCGGGTTATTCGCNTTCTTCAAAATCGACGGGCAATCAGCTGGACTTGCACTCTGGGCGCTCTTTGGAACAACGAATCAGCTGCTTGGAGGATTAACACTCATCACAGTCACGTTATATCTCGTAATTCGCCGNAAGAATTGTCTGTATACATTTATCCCGATGGTTTTCATGCTGATCACAACNATCGCAGCGATGGCGNCAAATATCCGAACGTTTTATCTGAAAGACCAATTACTTCTCTTCGTGATAGGGGTNGGATTACTTGTNCTCGCTGCCTGGTTGGTAATAGAAGGNACNCTTCGTTTCTTGCAAATCCGNAGAGATCTGCAACAATCCGAGNCNGCCGCNTAANAATTANTCACATTCGATNGTCTGCACCNTANNANNGCATNGCACTATTTAACCGTCTCAAAGAAGGCTTGACCTTGCCAAGCTTCACGTGCAGGAACTTCCCAACATCCNGCACGTAAGTCACCGANGGTAGCGACCGTGTTATCGAACACNAGCGTGTCTAGTGTTACAGCACCCGATTCCGCCAGTTCGGCAAANTGNTCTCGCGATACTCGCTGGATCCCTTCTGCCTCACGAAAGAGAACCGGNGCNCTGTCAANAAAAGTCACACCAAGNTCTTGTTCCAGCTGTTTCACATGCCGCACCAGTGAATCAATCGAACACCCAGACGCACCGGCTTGGGATTCATCAACNCCGANCATGAGAAAGCGGTCATACCGGAAATCTCGTGCCGCAGTGAGGTGCGNGCGATGNGCTGTCCAATCATCCAGAAACACGTCGATGTCGGCTAGTAAGCGCTCNGCCTCCNCCGAGGACAANGCACGATCACTNGCAAATATCCAGAGNCTCGCCGAAGATGGCAACTGNTCAAAAGTCGNACCTGACATCACAGTCAANCTCGCATNGATTTCCTACATCTAGAGACNNGCGCCTCTACTCAGCTTGCATNTCGCTGGCAATGCGCTCCGCCGCGCGTAGCACCCGAAGCAGNTTNCCACNCCANAGCTTTNCGATCTCTTCCTCGCTATAGCCNCGNCGCACCAACTCTAAGGTCACATTGCCCGTTTCGCTTGCNTCATNCCAACCAACAATGCCACCACCACCATCAAAATCTGAACTAATCCCNATATGGTCGATGCCGATGAGNTTAACCCCATGATCAATGTGGTCTACGAAGTCCGCAACNTTTGCGGGTGGCCACTGNTCGTCAATTTGCGCCAAGCNTGTCTCGTANTCGGTCAGGCGTGCCTCATATTCATCCTCGCTCAATTCTTGTTCGGCAAGNCTACGCGCAACGTTGCGGCCCTCAATTCCCATCTCNTCACGTAGTGTCGCNATCGCGNCCTGTCTCTCAGGNGNAGNTGACTTAACAAAAGCACCNAAGGCAACCGTTTGGATGACNCCACCGTTGTCTTTCANAGCAAGNAACTGNTCNTCATCCATATTGCGTGGATGNTCATTGANCGCNCGCATGCTCGAATGCGAACCAACGACCGGTGCGCGTGATGCCNCAACGGCGTCAAGCATCGCCTGCTTTGAGATATGNGAGACATCAACCATCATGCCAACACGATTCATCTCGGCNACNACTTCCTCACCAAACTCACTTAAGCCNTCNTGTTCNGACTCAGGTTCGTCAGCTCGAGGNGTGGCNGANTCCGCNATATCATTGTGCCCNCCAT
This sequence comes from Woeseiaceae bacterium, assembly GCA_002696705.1. GTDB lineage: Bacteria > Acidobacteriota > Vicinamibacteria > Vicinamibacterales > UBA823 > UBA8106. The sequence continues at coordinate 12,803 of NZSH01000021.1, forward strand.
GGGCAAGCGTCATATACCGAGCNCCGAGNTCGTGATACTTCTCAACTAACGAGAGGTCNTTNCCAATCACGTAGCCGTTTTCGATACCNATTGTCGCCACTAATTTNCCAGCTGCGTGNATGCTCTCNATTTCGTCNGCTGTATTAGCAAATCCAATCTCGTCNGGATACATTTCATCAGTCATGCGGTGAATCGCATCAAACTTCGTCATTGCGTCNGACTTTGCNTTCTCATAATTCTCAGGCGTGCGTGGCGTCTGACCAACAAAAACNACGAAATAACCAACATCAAGAAGACCTTCCCGCATCTTCGGAAGATCAACTTNGCGTTCACCTCGCACACCAGGNTCTACTTCNTCAGTNGCGAAATTAAATGGAATGTCNTCGTGTGTATCNATCGTTAGCACTCGCTCGTGAATACCGCGGGCTTGCTCGACGATCTCATCTTCACTTGGGGCAACATCAGCAACCGACTCCATTGGTTCANTGCCGCCACAGGACACACCAACGAGNANCNCCAACACNANCGACGCCTTAAGCCANAATTTGAACATTNNAGNCTCNNCTAGTTCATGACTCCCNGGTCACCAATCCCGCCTACAGGAGCCTTCGCATNNGTCAACAACTANCNANCTAGTTTCCNTCATANCGNCCNNAATCACGTCTANGCGGCCATGTAGTCGCTTGCGTTTGCAGCGATATGACGTACCCCCTCAAGTAATTGATCNACTTCATGCGGCATGTTGTAGAAGTGCGTTGAAGCCCGAACCCCGTTCAAATTACCTGTNCCCATGGTTCTGATGTGCACACGGTACTCGGCCGATAACGCCCTCACNATGTTNGCCATCGGAATATCGTGAATGGAAAACAANGTTAAACCAGCNCTTAAGCCACGATCGCTTGAGGTCCAAAGATGAACGCCAGGAATTTCATTGAGGCCCGCTCTCAACCGATTACTGAGGTATCGATCACGCTCCTCGATGTTTTGTTTTCCTATCGTTAATTGCAGGTCGACGGCCTCTGCCATGCCGAGTAAGGAGGGAATATTACGCTGCCCAACTGACTCATATCGCGTAGCCGTAGCATTTTCTCCAGGCGGACGCCCCATGAGCGGCCAGATCTGATCCTGAATTTCCTGTTTGATATAGCACACGCCTGTGCCGCCACCCGCAAGCAGCCATTTTTGACCGGCCGCGGCATAATGATCGCAACCCATGTCATGGAAATTGAGGTCCAGCATGCCAAGTGGATGCGCTCCATCCACGGAAACTAGTATCCCATGCCGATGGGCCATTTCTGACAACAGCTTGATTGGCGTGACCAAACCCGTCACGTACGTAATATGACTCACCATAATCGCGCGAGTCCGTGGCGTGATCGCCTTTTCATAAAGGTCAACAATCTGCTCCTGGCTTTCCGGTGGAGACGGAAGTTCGATGACGACAGGGCGAATCCCGCGACGTTCCATGAGCGTTAGATAAGGACCCCGTCCCCCTCCATGTTCATGCGAGTTCCACAACACCTCGTCGCCTTCCTGCCAGTCGAGTCCATGTGCAAAGATATTCATGCCCTCAGTCGTGCTGCGTGTCAAAGCAATCTCAGCCGCCGAAGCACCAACGAATTGCGCAACCTTGTCACGAACTGCGTTGATCTCATCCCGACGATAATTGTCACTCGGATCCTCTGCAATCTCTCGCAGGATACGTTCATTCTTCTCCCTCACAACCCGCGGCATTGGTCCTTGTGTGCCGTTATTCATAAAAGCTAAGCCGTCGACGATATTGAACTGGGAACGCACCTTCCACCAATATGCCTCATCGAGTGCACCCATCGGACGCAACTCGTCGAGTGGCAGCGCCGACACTGATCGGGTTTGCGCCTCCACGCTCATATTGAATAGACCGCTGGAAATCCCAGCAGCAGCAGCCATCGAACCGCCTAGAAAACGTCTGCGTGATAATCCAAGCCCGTTACCAGTCATATCGCACCTTTTCCTTATCCCTCGTAACGTCAAAAACCGTTACGGACTCCATTAAACCCATCGTATACGCGGTCAACAATGCCAATATCATGCCATGATAGCGATGTCGCGACCACTAGGCTAGTTCCAAAATTTTTTCTCATTCCTGAGTTATCCTTACTCTTACGATGGCACTCTTGGGTATTGATGTTGGAACCGGCGGAAGTCGAGCAATTTTAATTGATGAGCAAGGCAAGGTTCTAGCATCGGCGACCGAAAATCACGAGCCCTTCGCCTCACCAAAGACCGGCTGGGCTGAACAAGCACCGGAGGATTGGTGGCGAGCAAGTCAAATCGCCATTCGATCTGTGCTTAAGCAAGGTGCTCTCGACCCAGACACGGTAACCGGGATTGGACTCTCGGGTCAGATGCATGGGGCCGTCTTGCTTGATGCAAGTGGCTCCGTTGTGCGCCCGGCGATCATTTGGTGCGACCAACGTACCCAAACACAGTGCCAATGGCTAACCGACACGATTGGGACAGCTCGCCTCATCGAACTCACATCCAATCCAGCCCTCACAGGGTTTACCCTGCCAAAACTTCTCTGGGTTCGTGAACACGAACCGAATGAATGGACTCAAGTGAACCGTGTGCTCCTCCCGAAGGATTACGTCCGCTTACGCCTGACAGGAGCATACGCCACTGACGTTGCTGATGCATCGGGAACCCTGCTCTTCGACGTGGCCAATCGACGATGGTCACCTGAGATATTGGATGCAACAGATCTGTCTCTCGACCATCTGCCAAGTGTCTTCGAGGGACCTGACGTAACTGGAGGAATAACTGCAGACGCAGCAAGTGCCACTGGTTTACCTGTTAAGACTCCAGTCGTCGCGGGTGGTGGGGATCAAGCTGCTGGCGCGGTTGGCATGGGAATCGTGCAACCTGGTGCTGTCAGTGCAACCATTGGGACTTCAGGAGTAGTTTTCGCCGCGACGGATCGGCCAGCACTTGACCCAGAGGGGCGCGTGCACACGTTCTGTCATGCTGTGCCAAATCGCTGGCACGTCATGGGTGTAACACAAGCGGCGGGTCTTTCACTACGGTGGTTCCACAACGAATTCGGCACCGTGAGCGATGATGACCGAGACCCTTACGAACAGCTATGTGATGAGGCAACCACAATTGGTGCTGGCGCAGATGACCTCTTATGGGCCCCCTACTTAATGGGTGAACGAACACCCCACCTAGATCCGAATGCCCGTGCAGCACTCGTTGGGCTTACTGTCAGCCATACACGTGCTCATATTGTCCGTGCAATCCTTGAGGGTGTCGCGTTTAGTCTACGTGACTCGTTCACCATTTTTGAGGAAATGAAAGTGCCAGTTCAGGAAATTCGCCTAGGCGGTGGCGGAGCGAGGTCTACTCTCTGGCAACAAATTCAAGCTGACGTTTATGGCCAGCAGGTCTTAACCCTAACCGCAGAGGAAGGCGCAGCGTACGGGGCTGCCTTACTCGCTGGTGTCGGAACTGGTGTCTGGTCATCTGTCGATGAGGCGTGCAACCAAGCAGTAACCGTGGCAAGTCGCGTGGACCCTGACGTGACGACGGCGGAGCGTATGACGGACCATTACATCCGCTATCGATCTCTGTACCCAGCCTTAAAAAAAGTAGCGTACACTTAACCTCTACAGTGAGTGATGCATATGAGCATTGATTCCTATAAGCCACGTCCTGAGCACAAGTTTTCTTTTGGACTTTGGACCGTGGGTAACCGCGGCCGGGACCCCTTCGGTGATGCAGTCCGTCCACCAGTCAAACCTGTCGATCTAGTTCACTTGCTCGGAAGAATTGGAGCTTGGGGTGTCAACCTACATGACAACGACCTTGTGCCAATCGATGCAACCATTGCCGAGCGCAATCAAATTGTCCGTGATTTCAAGAAGGCGTGCGATGAGGCTACTGTCGTAACATCCATGGTCACCGCCAACCTTTTTTTTGATCCGGTCTTTCGCGATGGCGCCTTTACCGCAAATGATGCCGATGTGCGAGCTTATGCACTTCAAAAAACGCTACGGACAATGGATTTAGGTGCTGAACTAGGAGCTTCCACATACGTCATCTGGGGTGGCCGTGAAGGAACCGAGACCGACGCCTGTCGTCGGCCAGATGAGGCCATTAAGCGTCTTCGCGAGGCTGTTAACTACATATGCGAGTACAACATCGAACAGAATTACGGCTATCGCATAGCACTGGAGGCGAAACCTAACGAACCTCGTGGCGACCTTTACTTCCCAACCACCGGAGCATACCTTGGATTCATTGCAACACTCGCTTTCCCTGACATGGTTGGCGTCAACCCGGAAGTGGCGCATGAACAAATGTCCGGGTTGAATATGACCCACGCGGTCGCCCAAGCGTGGGAAGCAGGTAAATTGTTTCATGTCGACCTTAACGACCAATCACCTGGTCGTTACGATCAGGATTTCCGGTTTGGAGCAGNCAATCCAAAATCTGCNTTTTTTCTAGTNAAGTTTCTAGANGATGTGAACTATGAAAACCCGCGGCACTTCGACGCGCANGCGTACCGTACCGAAGACNACGAAGGAGTNAAAGATTTCGCGCGTGGTTGCATGCGGACCTACTTAATCCTGAAAGAAAANGCNCNACAGTGGAATGCAGANCAAGAAATCCAANCTCTCCTGTCGGAGGTCACTNCTGCTCACGCTAACGCTNNCGCNATAGAACCTTACAGCAAGGACCATGTGCANAAGCTTTTGTCTTANNACTTTGACCGNGACGAAATNTTTTCGCATCGACTTCCCTATGAGCGGCTNGATCAGTTNACGATCGAANTCTTGTTGGGAGTGCGCTAGTGTCGCTAAAGCGGATCCTTNGATTGTTGTGACCCATGCCGAATCCAATTTTTGAGGTTTGTGTCGATTCTGTCGACAGTGCCGTTGCGGCNGAACAAGGTGGGGCGACTCGGGTAGAGCTATGCNCAGCACTACTCGAAGGNGGACTNACNCCGAGCGCCGGCANAATCGCCATAACACGAGCACAAGTCAGCATTGGCCTCCAAGTTATGATTCGNCCGCGCGGTGGTGATTTTTTGTACTCTGATACTGAATTCGCCTCGATGAAGCATGACATTGAATTGGCCAAGCAACTCGGANCGAACGGCGTCGTGTTTGGTTTACTAACTGCGGCAGGTNACATTGACANCGATCGAACGCGAGTNTTACTGGACCATGCCAAGCCGATGAATGTGACGTTCCACAGNGCNTTTGACATGACCCGNGACCCNATCGCTGCACTTGAAACACTCATTGAACTCGGCATTAACCGTGTCTTAACGTCTGGCCAAGAAGTTTCAGCATTGGAGGGCGCTGAATTAGTACATGACCTTCTGGTCCACGCTGACGACAAAATCATTGTCATGCCTGGTGGTGGNATTACCGAACANAACATTAAGAAAGTACTCGATACGACGGGCGCAAAAGAAATTCACGTTACAGGAACCAGAACNAAAAACAGNGCGATGACGTTTCGAAACGACCGTTGCTTCATGGGTGGAGTTATACGCCCTCCTGANTANTCAATGACCATTACAGACGCAGATCGGATCCGNGCATTGGTGCAGCAAACNAAATAAAGTCANCACGGNAAATTTTGAAAGAAGATCAACGTGCGTGAATCCAATCGCATTCAAGAGGTTCGTCCACCGATCGTGCCAGTAGTCGAGCGTATGATCAGTGCGACTCCNGGCACNATCTCGATGGCTCAAGGCATGGTTGCGTTCGCTCCGCCANATCAGGCTATCGACGCNCTCGCCACCTTCCANGACGATCCTGCAAGCTATCGTTATGGTCCTGTCGAAGGCTTACCTTCACTTATCGAAGCCTTGGAAGAAAAACTAATTAATGAAAANGGAATCCACGTGCGTCCGAACAGCCNGCTCGTAGTCACCGCCGGTAGNAACATGGCCTTCGTCCACGCCTTACTGGCCATTGCAGATTTTGGAGACGAAATTATCCTCGTTACTCCGTTCTACTTTAATCACGAAATGGCCGTNGTGATGGCAGGGTGTCGGNCAGTGCCCGTCGCTGTCGACGAGCACTGCCAGTTACAGCTCGATTNAATTCGGGCCGCCTTAACACCTCGCACTCGTGCCGTTGTCACCATTTCACCGAACAACCCTACCGGGGTGGTGTACTCACAANCAGTGCTGAGTGAAGTGAACTCCCTATGTCGTGAACGTGGGATTTATCACATNCACGACGAAGCATATGAGTATTTTGTCTACGATGATGCTACCCATTTTTCACCTGGCAGCATCACCGATGCTGGAGCGCACACGATTTCTATGTACTCATTCTCGAAAGCCTATGGATTNGCAGGTTGGCGGNTCGGATACATGGTAATTCCCAAAGCACTTAGTGGAGCGATGGACAAGATTCAAGATACCGTCCTGATTTCGCCTCCTGCGGCAAGTCAGCGCGCGGCACTGGGTGCTCTCTCAGCCGGTGCCTCGTACTGCCGTCTGCACCTTCCAGCACTGGCCAAAGCACGCCAGGTTCTCCTTGACGAGTTGAGCCAGTTGTCCGACCTGTGCACAGTCCCTCCTGCGACGGGTGCCATGTACTACCTAGTGCGCATACATAAAACCATCGGCGCACTAGAACTCGTGACCCGATTAATTCACGAACATCAGGTCGCCGTCATGCCGGGCACTACCTTTGGCATCACAGATAGTTGTACGCTGCGAATCTCCTATGGTGCGCTCGACTACGAGTCAGCGCGCGAAGGAGCATCCAGATTAGCCAGCGGCCTTCGCGCCATTCTCTCTTGAGTATTACCAAACAGGTAAACACAGCCCGCACTGAAAAATGAGTAAGTCCGTGACGCACGAACGCCTCGCCGAATTACCAGTAGCTCTCATACTAGACAACGTGCGGAGCCTATATAACGTTGGGGCTTTTTTCCGAACGGCCGATGCAGTCTGTATCGAAACGCTTTACCTCTCAGGCTATACAGGGTCACCGCCCAACAAAGAAATCACAAAGACGGCCCTCGGAGCAGAAACTACAGTCGCATGGGAGCGTACTCCTGATCCTGTTGAAACACTTCAGACACTTCGAGGAAGAGGATACGAACTGGTCGCTGTTGAAACAACGGAGTCGGCCGTCGACCTCTTCAAGTGGCAACCATCTTTTCCGGTTTGTCTGTTGTTTGGCAACGAAGTTGAAGGGACAAGTCCTGCATTACTCGATCTTTGTGAGACACATGTACAGATCCCCATGCTGGGACGAAAACGGTCACTGAATGTTGCCACTGCCGGTGGGGTTGTACTGTATGAATTGCTGCGAAAATATCGCTATCCAGTTGAACGTGCGGAGCCAGGTTCTCCGGTACTAGTCCCTACTGGTGACGGCCCAGCACGGTCTCGCTAATTGCCATATACCCTCGACAGGCGCCAGTAAGTTGCGCGACTTCGAGATACTCATCAGTGATATGAGCGAGATGTTCTGATGACGGTCCGAAGCCAATCGTTGGAACATGAGCAACACCAGCACTATATGCCGCATTCGTGCAGAACTGATAGCTCGCGAACGACGGACTGAATCCAGCCGCATCGAGACCAGCTTTGGCACTTCGGACAAAGGAAGAGTCTTCGGACAGTTCCCAGGGCGGATACCATTTCTCTTCACGCCACGCAAGGCCGGTATAAGTCTTGTAGTGAATTGAAGCGAGTTCAATGGTCGTGTCCCCAGCTTTCGCACGTTCACAGGCCGCATGTAATTCATCGACCAGAGCCTCGCGTGTTTCACCTGGAATCAGACGGCGTTCGTAAGTCACCTGACAGCCGCTCGGTACAACAGAATGGGCTGGATAAGGAATCGAAATGATGTCGGTCAAACACATCACGCCACTTCCAACAAACGAGTGCGCCGACATTTGGAGTGCTTCAATCTCAGCAATTACTCTACACATCTCGTGCACAGCATTGAGACCTTGAGCAGGACTGGAGGCATGAGATGGTCGACCGTGGGACTTCAGTATGAACTCGGCTCGCCCTCGACCCGCCCGAACCAAATTTAAATTGGACGATTCACCTATGACTACGAAGTCTGGATGGTACCGATCCATAACACACCGCAGTGCCGCACCTTCAATCTGCTCTTCACCAACGGAAGCGGAGACCACGATACGACCTCTTAACTTCTCCCGATCTACGCAACCCGCAGCGTGTAACATGGCGGCCAGCGCACCCTTCATATCTGAACTACCTCGTCCGTAGATTCTTCCATCCACGAGTTCCGCGCCGAATGGATCATGCGCCCACACCTCACGCGGAACAACGTCCACGGTATCCATATGAGCATCGAACAATAGGGTGAGGCCAGGCGTGGATCCATTCACGACCCCGATGACATTACCAGCCTCGTCCGCTTCAATCGCATCGAACGCGAGCTGTTGCATTTCATCGCGCACGCGAATCGCCATCGCATCTTCGTGACCCAGCACACTGGGAATCTTCACGAGCGCCCTGGCACACGCCACAAGTGAAAGTTCATCAAACGGTAGCGCCATCATTCAACCATTAAGAAAAACCATCCAGCACGTCATCGCTTACCAAGCGTCGGACCACCGGTATCGAACTGCTGTGGAATTCTGTCTGCCACGACTGGCAATGCTGGAAACGGCTGATGTGGTTCAGTCTGATACCAGTAACCTACCGTGTAAAAATTATCAGCTCGGTGATTGCCATGCCCATGCTCGATCGTCACCTTGATTGATTCGGTAAATGTAATCGGGGATTCTGTATGCAAGCGATAGACCATCCATTTCGCACCACGATCATCACCGCCGTTCATCGGATTGCCAAAGCGTTGGAACGCGAAGGTCGGTTTCGTGGTGCCGAATGGATTAATACCACAACCGGCGTAACACCACGCACCAAGATAGTAATCTTCTGAACCTGTGCCGGTGATCTGTGGCATTTCCCCGCCATCCACGAAGATCATTTCGTCACCCTCACCCCACCAGTCACCCTGATTCTGCAGAATGCTGTGCGTCACTCCCACGTAATGACCGCGTCCGGTGGCCTCCATAATGATGTAATTGTTGGCACCGTCGGGATTGCGATGCTCGAGTACAAGCTCGTCCCCATTGTAGTTCCAGTCAGTCGTCCACGAGGGATTCGGCGCGGCTTGACGGTACTGGGCATGAAAATAACCAATGTTCTGTGGCAACGTCGCATGTCGCTCGTAGTCAATGTTGTAGTAAAACGCGTTGACGGTTTCATCTCCTTCGTTGCTGACCGTAATTCGGGCCGATCGTCGAAACGGCATTGGGAAAAATGTATTCAACGCCTTTTGCGAACCGACCGACAATGCCGCCGAATCGTACAAAAAATATTCACCGAGACCGAGGCCAAAGAAATCACCAACTGGCGCTTCAACACTCGGCGTTATTTCCTCATCCCAATACATTCGTAGCACGATTTTCTTGAGATGGTACTGTTCTGGCGTCGAAATCGTGATCCAGATATGACTGATAATGGCTGGCCCCTCGATCTCCGCAATGGTTCGCGTCTCACCCGCTTGTATAGGATTCTGCCAGTTGCCATCGTCATTCGCTCCGGTGACGTCATAACTTGATACGCGGTGATTCGTGTAGTCACGCAAAATCGGCAACGAATCCAGGTCAGCAGTTTGGGCAGTCGCTGACGTCAGAAAACCACCAAGTAGCACCACACACACACAAAGTATCGTAAAGAGTTTCATAATTAATCCTCCCGCACATCAGTACCAATGAAACTTGGACGTTGCCGTAGCTCACCTTAAACGCACAAACATCAATATGTCCCACTGTCGTCGAACAACACTTCCATGAGTGACAAGGGATCTACACGTGCCGTATTTAGCCTTACGGTCCAGTGGAGATGCGGACCCGTCACACGACCGGTAGCCCCAACGTAGCCCACGACATCACCAGAATCTACGACGTCCCCTTCCTCTACCGCAAATCCCGATAGATGGGCGAAAAACGAATAGAGACCGAGACCATGGTCCAGAATCACGCAGTTACCAGAAAAATAGAGATCCGACCGCAGCACGACACGTCCTCTATTAGGTGCAGTGACCGGTGTGCCTTCGATTGCACGGAAATCAGCACCACTATGAGGACTTCGCGGTTGACCGTTAAAGACACTGCGGCGACCGAAACTACTCGTGGCTTTGCCCGGTACCGGCGCGAGAAAAGATCCTCGCCAGACACGTTGCGGGGTTTGCGTTTCAAAGATTGTCGTCGTACGAGCGGCTTCCTGTTGAATGCGTGCCAACGCCTCTGGCGTCGGATTGACGTATTGAGGTGCCACCGTCAATTGTCGTGTTGCAAATTGCTTTGGTATCACGGTGAGTGGATAACGCACGTGTACGGGGCTCTCGTCCGCGGTTATGACCGTGACACTCACCAAATGCTCTCGCACCTCCACATCGAGGTCGACACCGATCAAACCTCGCCAGACCATTTGACCGGAGCTTGGATACAGCAAAATTGACTGCTCGAAGGCCGTCGCCTCGACACTTGCCACTGGCTGAGTCACTGATACAACAAGTTCAACCACCTCACCAGGTTGAATTGACCGCGCCTCATGGCTGACGCTCACCCGTGGCGTGGCAAT
>NZSH01000022.1 GCA_002696705.1 Woeseiaceae bacterium
CGTGGCTTTGACCTTGTCACCGTCACCCAAAAATCGCTCGATGTGTTTCTTCTTGAACTGATAATCGTGTTCGTCTACTTTCGGACGAAACTTGATTTCCTTCAGTTCGGTTGTTTTCTGGTGTTTTTTAGCCTCTCGGGCACGTTTCTGTTCTTGATATTGATAGCGCCCAAAATCCAGGATGCGACAAACTGGTGGTGATGCGGTTGGTGAAACCTCAACTAGATCAAGGCCCTTCTGCTTGGCAATCACCACAGCTTGCTGTGGCGGCATAATACCAAGTTGTTCACCATTATCATCAATGACACGGACTTCTTTTACACGAATACGTTCATTAGTACGTGTTCTTGGTTCGTTGCGTCTTGGTCCTCGATAAATTGCGATAAGTTCCTCCTTCAGATCGTGTTCAGCGCACGTGGCCTAGCCTACGTTTCGCACGTGAACTTCCTCAAGCATTGTGGTTAAGAGCTCGTCTAGGGTCCGAGTTCCTTGGTCGCCACCCTCCCGACTCCTCACTGCGACTGTCTTTTCGGACACTTCCCGGTCGCCAGTAACCAGCATATACGGAATCTTCTGTAATTGTGCCTCACGAATTTTATATCCAATTTTTTCCTGACGTTTGTCGAGTTCAACACGAAGTCCAGCAGCCTCCAATGTGGTTCGGATTGAGTTTGCATAAGTGACGTGCCGATCTGCAATCGGAAGCACAATTATTTGGATGGGTGCGAGCCATAGTGGAAATGCTCCCGCGTAGTGTTCAATTAAAAGTGCGATGAACCGTTCAAAGCTTCCAAAAATGGCCCTATGAATGACAACCGGCACATGTTCAGCGTTGTCGGCGCCAATGTACTTTAGTCCAAATCTTGCCGGGAGTTGGTAGTCCAATTGAATGGTCGTGCATTGCCACTTTCGCCCGATAGCGTCAGTGACGTCGAAGTCGATTTTTGGTCCATAAAAGGCCCCATCACCGTCGTTGACTGTGTAATGGGCATCGACGGCTTCAAGGGCACCCTTTAACTGGGCTTCTGCATGGTCCCATTGTTCACGTTGNCCTAGGTACTCGTCTGGACGCGTGGAAAGACGCATTACTGGTTTGAGATTGAAGTGGTTNAACACCCGTTGNGTCANTCGNAGTAAACGTTCGACTTCTTCNCCGATTTGATCTTCCGTAACAAAACAATGGGCGTCGTCTTGAGCAAANTGNCGCACACGAGTGAGCCCTGTTAGGACGCCCGATGTTTCGTTNCGGTGNAACGGTGTCTGTTCGTGCAGCCGAAGAGGAAGGTCNCGGTAGCTTCGAAGTTCATTCTTGAAGANNAGCATGTGGCCAGGGCAATTCATCGCTTTNACACCCATTGGATCNCCATCGGTCGAGTTAACAAGAAACATNTTTTCTCGGTAATGTTCCCAATGTCCGGAGGTCTCCCACAACGCCTTGTTGTAAATAATCGGNGTCTTGACCTCNAGGTATCCTTCNGGNGACAACATCTCTCGCATATAGGTAGACAGAAGGTTGTAGAGGACCGTCCCTTTGGCTAGCCAAAATGGCACACCGGGCGCCCAGTGATGNAAAGTGAATAGTCCGAGTTCTTTCCCGAGTCTACGATGATCGCGTTTCTTGGCTTCTTCTAGGCGTTCAAGATGCAACTTTAATTCAGCATCCTTCAAAAACGCCGTGCCGTANACTCGTTGCATCGGCTGATTAGTAGCGTCTCCCTTCCAGTACGCATTAGAAGTAGAGAGCAGTTTGAATGTTTTTAGATTTCGGGTTGATGGNACGTGAGGNCCGGTACAAAAATCGATAAATACATCTTGAATCGTGTAGCAGGAAACGACCGGTCCACCTTTTTCTTCGATGAGTTGCACTTTGAGAGGCTCACCNCGTTCNGCAAAAAAAGACTTGGCATCTTCCTTTGAAANCATTTTCCGCTCATATNGCAGGTCTTGACTTGCCAACTCGCGCATTTTTTTNTCAATAGCTTGCAAGTCTTCAGTNACGAAAGGGCGNTCGACAACAAAGTCATAGAAAAAACCGTCGNCAGTNGCTGGACCNATACCACACTGTGTNCCTGGGAATAGAGCGGTGACTGCCGCTGCGAGAAGATGAGCCGTGCTATGTCGGCAGAGNNCCAGNGCTTCTTCGCTGTCTTTCGTGACTAANCGNAGTGNNATGTTAGTTTCAACTGGATAAGAAAGGTCGACNAGCTCGTCGTTCACTACTGCCGCNAGNGCNGACTTCGCTAGNCTNGGCGAAATGGTGTTCGCGATATCGNGCACGACGGCTCCGGTAGGCACGTTACGATGTGAGCCGTCCGGAAGAGTGACGGTTACCTGTTCCATGTGATGACGAATTAGTTACGGCGACTGGCTAACGAGCAGCGCACTAATTTCGGTGACTCNCGCAAGATCCTTNCTCACAGGCCGCACGACCCCACGCCTTGTCGCGAACTGTGTTCTAAGATCGTGGTAGGCACGAGCGGACTCGAACCGCTGACCTCCTGCATGTCAAGCAGGCGCTCTAACCAACTGAGCTACGCGCCTATATCTTGAGAACAATGGTCCTGCGGAAACGCCAAGTATAACAATCCGTTCAGGTGAGAGTCAATGANACGCTNGCTAGGAAGCAGGTCCATTTTCCAAGTAATCGAGAGCTNTTGCGAGTCCTTGATCGTCNTCCGGAGGGTTGCNACCGAATTCNACGAACGGTTCTTCGGCGATGATAGNCGGTTCAAGTCCATGGCCATGTATTGGTTCTCCGTCTGGTGTTAGGTAATGAGTCCATGACAGCCAAAGGCCACTTCCATCCGGTAATTTTACGAGTCGCTGGTCTGCTGTTTGACCCTGACTCTGTGTGCCTATAAGAGTCGCACGTTGGTTGGTCGCGAGTGCTGCTGCAAATAATTCGGCTGGGCCAGATGTNCCGCTGTTGATTAAGATAACGAGGCGGAGAGTCAGATATCTACCATCCTTATCAACACTAATAACTTCACGAGATTCACCCCGAGACTCTCGGATACTCATTATGCCAGCTGGCACAAAAAGTTCAGCGAAATCGTATCCNGTCTTAAGAGCGCCCTCGGCCGTTTCCCGGAGGTCGATTATTAGANTCTCAGTGCCAGTCATCATCAANGTATCTATTGTNGANGCAACCTCACTCGGATTGATCTGTTCGAAAGTNGGTATACGAAGATACCCGACTCCTGGTGATACCATTTTCGTCAACANNTCTGAGGCTTCAGCAATNGTGAAGGTGAGTTCCACNGTATGTGGTTCCATGGCATTNCCACGTAAGATGGTCAGCGACACCTTCGACCCCGGCTCACCTCTCAAAAGGCGCGTAGCGGAGAGTAGACTTATGTTCCGCGTGGACTCTCCATTGATGTTACGCACGTAGTCTCCTGGCATTAAGCCGGCTATTTCAGCAGGGGTGCCATCTCTCGCCGCAACAANTCTGGGATAGTATTCATTTGTGAGTGTTAAGCCAGTTTGACCTTCNGGAAGTGGAATGTCTTGNTCGANAAGNGTNACTTCCTGTNTCGTTAGATAAGAGCTTTTCCCGTCGAGGCCANCCGATAAACCTCTCATGGCTCCTTGCATTAATTCGTCNTACTCAACAACCTCAACGTAATTTTCTGNAATCAGTGTCACGACATCTTCAAAGATTTGNAGATGGCGATAGACGTCTTCCTGTGCGAGTGTGTTCCTGAGATAACCACCAAGTAACGCGAAGGTCAGGATCGGCACTGATACGAACAGAACGACTAGGCGAGAGTTTCGAGTCAAGGNTNTTTNCATTCTACCGGATTATTGANGNTACGGTCGAACCAGAGGTCANTGAGAAAGAGTTTATCATTAACATNAAATGTCCTGACTTGGCTAGACAGGNTCGACTACGACCGTTACGCTATCGAGGTGAGATTACTTGGATTGGATTATGGCAATCGGCGAATCGGGCTTGCGCTAAGTGATTTTTCNGGAACACTCGCGCGTCCCTGGAAGGTCCTTGAGCGACAACATTCGGCGAATCATGAGGCCGTTGACCAGGTGCTAAAGAGTGTTCGCCAATTGCAATCTGAAGAAGATGGTCTCGGNTGCGTTGTGGTTGGTCTCCCGACGCACCTTGACGGCACACCGAACGAACAAACTGTTCACGTGCAGGCATTTGTTGACGCGTTACGTAAACGGANAGAGCTTCCGGTAACTTTTCAAGATGAACGCTTGAGCAGTTACGAAGCCGAAAGACTTCTTGCGATACGTGAAACCGACTGGCGCAAGCGTAAATCTCGCTTGGATGCTGCAGCGGCCACTGTAATTCTTCAGGATTATCTCGATACCACGAAAGTGTAGTAATGGTTGAGATTTTTACCGGTCGACGGTTCTGGNTNTGGNTCACTGTCTTTNNTCTCATAGGGTTCTGTNCTTTTTCTGGATTACGCATCTATTCGCAATTCACCGAGCCTTATCGTGGTTACGTAGGTGAGGANCGGTTTGTTGATATAACACCTGGATCAGATGCTGTTACGATCGCTCGCCAACTCATTGCGGCTGATATCGTCCGTGATCGATGGGTTTTTCGCTATGCGGCTTGGAAGACCAAGAGTGCCAGTCGCTTGCAGGCTGGAGAGTACAAATTTGACTCTCCNATGACAGCTGTTCAAGTGCTCGAAAAGATTATGCANGGNCGCGTACACCTGCGNANNATCACTTTTCCNGAAGGGTTAACCNTGGNGCAAATGGCTGAAATTTTTGGTGCCAGTGACTTTGGAACNCGCGAGGAATTTTATGCTTCGGTGCAAAATACTGAACTCGTTGNCCATTTTGACAAAGAAGCAACCGATCTTGAGGGATACCTTTTCCCGGACACCTATGCCTTGCCCCGTAATGCTACGGCGGACCAGCTGGTGTCAGCCATGGTGGCGAGTTTTGAACAGAAATTCGATGATGAATTGCGACGTGAAAGTCAGGNAAGAGACTTCACTCTGAGAGAGGTGGTCACCTTAGCATCTATCATNGAGCGCGAGACGGCGCGGGCAGATGAACGGACTGTGGTGTCTGGGGTATTCACGAATCGCCTNGAACTCGGTATGTTGCTGCAATCTGATCCAACCGTAATCTATGCTCTGCAACNAGCTGGCCTTTATAAGAACAACCTGACACGAGCGAACTTACGATTTGATTCTCCTTATAACACTTACNTGTACGCNGGATTACCNCCNGGNCCCATCGCTTCGCCTGGCTTAGGANCGTTGAAGGCAGCTGTTCAACCAGACGATGTTCAGTATCTGTANTTTGTGAGCCGCAACGATGGCTCGCATGTGTTCGCCACANCACTAAGGGAACACAATCGGAATGTGCGTGAATNTCAGGTTCGTTATTTTCAACAACGTCGGAGTTCAGGAAAATAGCTTGCGCCGAGTCNGCCAAGTGTTCNAAGTGAAGCAGTGAACAANCCTAGCGTTCTGCCCACTTCAGTTTTTCCCTGAGTACCGCNAAATAGTTTCGTGTGGGGGCCCGAAATAGTTTGAGTGATCCCGAAGCAGCGGAGACACAGACAATATCATCGCATTGCAATTTNACNCCGAACTGACCATCGAAGGTGGTCACGACTTCGTCATTATCACAACCGAACACTGGNTGGACGCGAACTTCGGAGGNTTTTGGTAAAACGATTGGACGATTGGTTAAGGTGTGTGGAGCGATCGGTGTGAGAATCAATGCNTCGACGAGCGGATGGACGATCGGTCCGCCAACAGCAAGGTTGTAGGCTGTTGANCCGGTTGGACTCGCGACAATGAGACCATCAGCCTTAAAGTTGGCTACAAATTGCGAACCTACTGATACTGCCANGTCCATGATCGGCGAACTTGCGCCACGCATGATCGTCACCTCATTTAAGACGAGNCGTTCAACCACGGTCTGTTTGTTACGCTTAACAANCGCACGGAGCATATGACGTTGGTCAAGTTTCGCAGTGCCATTCAGGGCTAATTCCAGGGATGGATAAAGTTCGTCAAGGGTGATTTCTGTAAGGAAACCCAGTCCACCGAAATTGACGGCAAGCATAGGGATATTNGCGCCAGTTTCAGCAATCCGACCCGCCATACTGAGTAGCGTTCCATCGCCACCGAGTACTAACACCATGTCAACATCAGAAGGCAGGTCGTCACGATCGAGAGTCTNANCATCCAGACNTGCTAGTGCNGCTGTGGAAGTTTCAAANACGGGTGTGACNTTATGTGCTGTCAACCAAGTCTGGAGATCAGTTAAAAGGCCAGCGGCTTCGTCCAGTTGAGACTTTGCGACAATGCCTACGCGGCGGATGGGCTGTTGTNCACTAGNTNCGGACTGCTTCATGTTGGCTCACTGTCTGNGNCAATGTCNTCGGCACGCTTAAAGTGCAAGAANAACTCTCGATTTCCTTCCGCTCCTGTTATTGGCGATTCGACTGTGTTCACTCTTGATAATCCTAACCGATCTCCTGCCGATACNACCTGTTCGATCACTCTCGCGTGAACCGTAGGGTCTCGAACAATNCCTCCTCGGCCAATCTCTGCNCGTCCAGCCTCAAACTGGGGTTTTACCAGTGCAACTAGATCCGCTCTATGATTCAGACGTGCAGGGAGGCCCGGTAAAATTAGGGTNAGNGAAATGAACGAGACGTCGATANTCACGATGTCGAATCGTGATAGGTCGTCGGGCAGTGGCGCACGTTCGAGTGCGCGGGCATTNACGCGTTCCAGNACAANAACTCGTGGATTCTGACGAAGCTNCCAGTCAAGTTGTCCATGACCGACATCGAGGGCCACGACCTGTCGAGCTCCGCAACGNAGTAAAACATCGGTGAATCCACCNGTGGAAGCTCCAATGTCA
The DNA here is from genome assembly GCA_002696705.1 of Woeseiaceae bacterium. Taxonomy (GTDB): domain Bacteria; phylum Acidobacteriota; class Vicinamibacteria; order Vicinamibacterales; family UBA823; genus UBA8106. The sequence goes on from NZSH01000022.1 coordinate 6,871, forward strand.
AGNGCATCACGGCCTGCAACATCAATCGAGAATTTTTGTAGGGCATGTTTNAACTTGATGCCCCCACGTCCAACGTAGGGATGGTCGGGTTCGACGAGAGTGAGCTCAGTTTCCGGGGAGACGAGTGTGCCTGGTTTAGANGGGGAAGACTGATCCACAAGACGCACTTTTCCNCCTAGGATTAAAGCCCGAGCTCGCTCACGGGAGTGGGCGAGGTGCCGCTCGACNAGCAATGTGTCGAGCCGGACTTTTTTCATGNGCTATTCCTCAAGTCACGAAATNACGTAAGGACNATCAANTNTCTTNATCGCTNTAACTGAGAACTTGTCAGTTGGATCTTGTAACGACCCAAGTGGCNATGTCCGGGAGATACCCTTTAAGATCAGCATTNCGAAGNACTTCGTGAGCTCGTTCCACTGATTCGTTCGCGAGTCGACGTGACTCAGCTACACCATAGAGTGACGGATAGGTTGTCTTACCCGCTGAAGCATCNTTNCCCACTGTTTTACCCAGNACNTCAACCGCACCTTCAACATCGAGAATATCATCTACAATCTGAAATGCGAGTCCAAGATGTGTGGCGTACTGATCAACTGTATCGGTAAGTGAGTCAGNTGCTCCGGCCATGGTNGAACCTGCTACTGCTGCCGCACGAATGAGTGCGCCGGTCTTNCNCGCATGCATACTGCGTAACTGATTGCTATCGAGTGGNATTGAGTCTGTCGACTGAGGAGTAATGCCGCTNGCNTCCAGATCGANTGCTTGCCCACCGACCATNCCCACAGCACCAGCCGCTTCTGCAATNANGCGTATCGTTTTGAGCTGACGATTTATCAATGAACGATCAGCGTTGACTAATTCGTTCGTNAATAGATGAAACGCNTGTGTTAGGAGGCCGTCACCAGCAAGNATTGCGAGACCTTCNCCNTAGNCCATATGTGTNGTTGCTCGGCCACGGCGTAATGTATCGTTGTCCATGGCNGGAAGATCGTCGTGCACNAGCGAGTACGTATGGATAAGTTCGATCGCACAAGCTNTCGGCATNACGGACGCCCGAGAAGATGCGGTATCCTGCACCTCGTCGATCGCNTCNGCNGTCATTAAAGTGAGCACGGGACGAAATCGTTTTCCGCCAGCGAGCACGCTGTATCGCATAGCCTCGGCAAGCACTTCTGGNCACGTCTCTGCGGTTGGAAGAAANCGTTCAAGNGCTTCATNCACTTCAGCTNGACAAGTTTGTAGNTAGGTCGNGAGTTTCGGAGTATGAGTCAACGTTTGTTCTCAGNATCGAGATNGCCTTCGTCGGCAANAGCAAGATCGTCAGGAGCTGGCTTGAGCTCCCCACGTTCGTCGAGCACCTCAATACGACGCTCGGCTTCTTCTAGCCGCTCGTGGCAGAAGCGAGATAACGAAACCCCGCGCTCGAAGAATTCGAGCGATTTTTCCAATGACAGNTCACCTGTCTCAAGCTTCTTCACGATAGNCTCGAGTTCCTTNATGGCCGACTCGAAATCCTTAATTTTAGTTGTCATTATTTCGTGTCCTTCACTACACAGCCCAGCTCACCTCGATGGAGCGTAATCCGTACTGAGTCTCCAGGNGTTATTTTGTTAGAGTTGGTTAGAACGGACAAGCGTTTNGCATCCCAGCAAACCGCGTAACCACGAGCTAAGACTGCNAGNGGNCTNAACGATTCTAGGCGGCCAGACAGCTCCACCAGCGTTGCNCGCCGTTTCATNGCGACTTGCTGCANGGCTTCATGCAGTTTTCCTTCTGAACTCACAAGTTGAGTCAGTAGTTTTGAGAATGTTCGCCGGAGGTTTTGCCCTTCGAGTCGTAGTTCCAGTGCATGATAGCNGCGTTCGACAATAGCGTGTATACCTCGACTACCCCGCGCTAAATTGTGAGCAAGTTCGGTGANCTGTCGACGCAGAATTGCTACGCGGCCAGGTAGTCCGGATAAACCCGGACGTTGCTCAAGTTCCCTTATGTCTGTCCGGTACTCATGGATTTGCATAAGAGTCCTTGCGCGNAGCTGNTCACTAAGTCTGTTGATTCGATCGTGGTATTCGTCTTTGCGCGTTATCACCAGTTCCGCTGCAGCGGATGGCGTCGCTGCTCTAAGGTCGGCTACAAAATCTGCAATTGTGAAATCCGTTTCGTGACCGACTGCTGAAATGATTGGAACGCTGGACNCTGAAATAGCTCTGGCCACGGATTCTTCATTAAAGGCCCANAGGTCTTCCATTGAACCACCGCCGCGACCGGNGATGATTACGTCAACACCCGGCACAGNACNAATTTGTGTCACGGCTNGTGCAATATCATCGGCCGCACCAACACCTTGGACTCGTGCCGGTCTTATGAGTAGATGGGCATTGGGGTACCGACGTCTCAGCACTTTGATAATGTCTCTCAGTGCCGCACTGTCAAGCGATGTNACGATACCAATCTTCCGAGGTAATGCAGGTAGTGGTTTTTTTCGTTCGTCATTNAACAAGCCTTCTTTTNNNAATTTCTCCTTTAATTGTTCGAAGGCGAGTTGTAGGGTGCCAATACCNTAAGGCTCTAGATGCCTGCAGACGATCTGGTACTCTCCTTTTGGTTCATATACACTAATCCGNCCNCGAGCNATTACTCTTANACCATTCTCCGGTTGAAATTTNAGATATCGAACNGTTGTTCTGAACATGACGACCTTCAACTGNGAANGATCATCCTTGAGTGTGAAGTACAAATGNCCGGTGTTCCATAGCCGACAATTTGATATTTCACCATCCACNAGGATTTCACTGTAAGAAGATTCAAGNAGTCCCCGGATTTCACTAGTTAATTCAGACACGGTCATAATGCGCCGTGGCTGTGANNTNGATCTGNCAGGNGAAGCTTGCTTGGTCTNGGCGGCTTCAGACGGTTCGNCAANCGGAAGAGCGANGGAATCGATCACGACACACTCAAGTTNAAAGAGGTCAAGTTTTCGATNTCCTGAACCGAAAGACTAATACGTTCAATATCGGTAGCTNGCCCCGTAGTGCTATCNGCTGTAATAACGACCCCATTGAGACGAGGGTCATCGGTTGCTGTTTCAAAACGTGCAGGCATTCCGGTAAGAAATCGAGTTAATGCTGCTTGTTTTTTGACGCCGATAACTGAATCGTGTGGTCCTGTCATTCCAACGTCAGTAATGTAGGCTGTTCCATCAGACAGGACTCGGTTGTCGGCCGTTTGGACATGGGTGTGGGTTCCAACAACGGCCGTGACCTTACCATTCAGGTGCCAACCCATTGCCATCTTTTCCGATGTAGTCTCTGCGTGAAAATCAACCAGGATGATTGGAGTCCGATTACTAAGTTTCTCGATGGCCTCAAGCACAATCCTGAAGGGATTATCAAGGTTTGCCATAAATACCTGGCCCATAATGTTGATTACAGTGACCATATCGCCGAGGGCGGTAGTCGCCTCATAGTGACCATGTCCTGGGGCCCCTTCTGGATAATTGGCGGGTCGTATGAGGCGGGGTTGCGTAGGAATGTAATCGATGACCTCTTTTTTGTCCCAAATATGGTTACCTGATGTCATGACATCAACGCCATATTCTCGAATTGATTCTCCAATCTCCCGGGTAACTCCGAAACCACCCGCCGCGTTTTCGACGTTAGCTACAACGAGGTCAATTGAGTAACGATCGATTAATGGCGGAATCGCACGTCGAGTCAGTTCGCGGCCTGGTTTTCCGACAATATCGCCGATAAAGAGTAGTCGAATGGTTCTGGACAAGGTAATAGCATTATAGTCTTCAGGCTGTTTGTCTTGACCGCATAGCCAACAGAAAGAGGAGTGAATCTAGATAGGTGGCACGAAATAGACTTTTTGAAACAGATATGTCACGTGTTTTGAAGAAGTGATTCACTCGTTTTACTCAGNAAGACATAAACANNTTNNTATNNGNTTTTANGTNGNTTNCTNTTNTTTNATAATNTGAGTANNANACACTCATANAATATGCTNTNATATTACTAANTATTTGTGTATAATTCNTAGACNAAATGATTCAAATTGAGGATTANGTNATTTGGTCAAAGNGAAAGAGAGGNAGGAAATGACATTAGTGCGATNTGAACCTTTTCGTGGATTNNCAAATATCGAAGGACTCTTCGATGACATGTNTTGGGGTTTGAGTTCCAATCGAAACGAGACANCCCANGNCAGCTATGGCACTTGGATTCCAGCTGTTGACATCTACGANGATGGNGAAAAGANCTCTCATNATCAAGNCAGAGCTTCCCGGCTTGNATCGAGATGANATTAAGGTCATGGTCGAGGACAACAAGCTGTCGATTAGTGGTGAAAGGAAGNTTNAGAGTGATGTGTCTGATGATANGGTGCATCGACTTGAGCGAAGCTATGGAGCCTTCCAGCGTTCGTTCAGGNTNCCGACAACGGTGGAATCTAGCCAGGTTCAGGCTGNTTANNCTGATGGGACTTTAACCGTAGCACTCCCACTTCGTGAAGATGCAAAACCGAAACAAATTCCGATTGGCAGTGCGTCCTGAGAAGGATTAATAGGTTGCAGGGCGGTACGCGCGTTTACCAGCCTTAGTACTTATGTGGCACTTGAGGCTGGTTTTGGGGTAACCTNATAGGTTATGAATGACTCTACAACACCGCTTAACTCCCAAGACCAGCCTNAAGAGGCTTCGGCAGACGAGCCAAAGCAGCAACAGGCTGCTGAAATTCAAAGTCGCTTTTTGTATGTTGATGTTGCGGCGCAGCGAGCCAAGCAACTGAGGCGTGGTTCCTTACCTCGGCTGTCCCATTTGCAAGCCCACCCGGAGACTGGCCTTCGCCCTGACATGCCTCCAAAGCTTGAGCGTGTTGCGATGGATGAGGTTAAGGAAGGCTTGATCGAATACGAACTGCCTGACGCGAGTGGACCGAAGGAAAAGAAGTGACGGTACCAGAAATTATTGAAATTGCTATAGGCGCGCTTACGGGTCTGGGCGCATCAACCGGATTCTTACTGGCGCTCTTTATTGGTTTCACTGTGTTGATTGGAATTCCGAAGTTGAGATCCACAAGTCGTAAGACGCTGGTGATCAGGAACCTTGATGATTTGGATGGTCAAGTTAACTACTTTCCGCCAACAACTCCACGAGGCCCTGTCGACCAACTTGCCAGCCCCGAACTTCTTGAACAAGCAAATCGCAAGCAATAAGTGAACTAGGAAAAATGGGGGAACCCGCTCATGTCTCAGATGGGCGGTGTTTCAGTCCACCATGTAGTAGCTTGTTCGTAACCATGAGCTAATCGTAATAACGATTCTTCGTCAAAGGGTCGTCCAATACACTGTAATCCGATTGGTAGGCGGTCCGAGGTGAAGCCACAAGGTACGCTAATGGCAGGTAGTCCTGCTAGGTTCGCACTCACCGTGAAGACATCAGCGAGGTACATCTCTAGTGGATCATGAGCACGTTTCCCGAGTGGAAACGCAGCTGTTGGGCTAGTCGGCATCAAAATACTGTCGACTTCTGTGAACGCTGTATCGTAGTCACTCTTAATGAGAGTACGTACTTGTTGGGCTTTGAGGTAGTAAGCATCATAATAACCGGCACTTAGCGCGTAGGTGCCAAGCATAATCCGGCGTTTTACTTCGGCGCCAAATCCTTGCGCACGGGTTTTTTCGTACATCAGAGATAGGGAGGCTACCTTTGGATCAAGGTCAACTCTACTTGTATAACGAACACCATCGTAACGCGCCAAGTTGGAGCTAGCTTCCGCAGTTGCAATCAGATAGTACGTGGGAANCGCATACTGTGCGTGCGGAAGCTCGATTTCACGAATTTTTACTCCCAACGAACTTAAAGTTTCAAGGGCCTCGTCAAATGCNTGTAGCACCTTATCGTCGACGCCTTCTCCTAGAATATTTCTTGGCACGCCAATTCGGAGGTCGTCGAGTTTACCTGTGAGGCTCTTNAGGTAGTTAGGAATTGGTTCGTCACTGGTGGTGGAATCGCTTGGATCTGGCCCAGCGATTACAGCCAGCATTCGAGCTGCGTCAGTCACNGTCCGNGTAAGAGGACCAATTTGATCGAGTGATGAAGCAAAGGCAAGTAGGCCATAACGTGAAACCCGGCCGTACGTGGGTTTAAGACCTACCACTCCGCACAGAGCAGCTGGCTGTCGCACCGAACCGCCGGTGTCTGAACCAAGTGATGCGGCGGCCATTTCAGTTGCCACCGCGACGGCTGACCCTCCACTCGAGCCTCCAGGTGCCCGTTCGAGATTCCATGGATTTCGCACTGGACCGAATGCCGAGTTCTCGTTCGATGAGCCCATCGCGAATTCATCGCAATTCGTTTTGCCGATGACAATTGCACCGGCATTCTGAAGCCGTTCGATAACCGTCGCGTCATATGGAGGTACCCACGATTCAAGGATTCGGGATGAACCAGTTGTACGGATGCCACGCGTACAGATATTGTCTTTAATTGCTATTGGCACACCAAGTAGGAGGCGACTGTCGTTTGGTACACGCTCGCGGTCGATTGCAGCAGCCCGCTCCAGTGCGGTGTCATACTCGATTTGATTAAAGGCGTTAAGGGCTTTGTCGACGGTGTCTATGCGGTTCAGGTAGGCTTGACATATCTCAACTGCTGATGCCTTGCCGGTCGCCACTGCATCACGAATGTTGCAGACACCTTGCGGCAGTCCTGTCATTCAATCACCTTCGGTACTTTAAAAAACCCTTTTTCAGTATCCGGGTCAGGAGCACTAGCCAATGCATCCTTTCTAGATAATGAAGGCCGTGTTTCATCTGGTCGAAGTGTTCCTTGATTCGTAAGNACGTGAGTAGTTGGNACCACGCCAGTGGTATCAAGTTCACAGACCTGTTGTGCATAAACAAGAATGTCAGTGAGTTGACGAATGAACATTTCGCGTTCGGATTCGGTTAACTCTAATCGAGCCAGTTCAGCGACCCGGTCGACGTCCTCTTTAGTCAGGATAGAAGGCATTGCTGATGCTAGTGTGTGATCTTTAAAATTCGCAAGATAATTTCGAGCTATTTTGGTTCGTACGTTGTCACTTGAAAACTAGGAACCCTCATTTAATAATTTCCTAAGTGCCTGCAAATTTCGTTTGTCGTCCGAATCCACGGTGTTTGGGTCAGTTGATTTTTCGGTAGACTTTGGCGTTTCAAGGATCATTGGGAGGCCGTCTAAACGAGGATCACGTAATAACCGGCCAAACGCTTCAAGGCCAACAAAACCCTTACCAATATGGTCATGTCGATCTCGTCGACTGCCAGCCGGATGTTTCGAATCGTTCATGTGAAGCACTTTAAGGCGTGACCAACCAATCGTGTTCTCGAACTGTTTAAAAGTCGAATCGTAACCTTCCTCCGTCGAGATGTCATAACCAGCGGCCAGCAGGTGGCATGTGTCGAGGCACACGCCAAGGAGTGACGATTCCTTCGCTCCCTCAATGATCGTCGACAGATGCTCGAAGCGGTGACCAAGGTTAGTGCCCTGTCCAGCGGTATGTTCAANTAGGAGCATGGCTTTGCCGGTAGGTCGGTCAGCCATGAGTTCCGTGATTGCTTCACTAACAAGCTTGAGTCCGCCAGCTTCCGTCCCGGTTGTGAACGAACCAGGGTGTAGAACTAGACCCAACAATCCGAGTGCTTCAGCACGGTCCATTTCTACTGTTAATGCTTGTAGGGAGCGTTGTCTCAGTTCTGGATCTGGGGAAGCAATGTTAATCAAGTAACTCGCGTGCGCNACGATAGGCCAGATGTTAAGGTCGTTGGCACGTNTTTTAAANGCTGTAATTTCTTTTGCTGGTAAGGCATTTGGTCGCCATTGCCGAGCCGACTTAGTGAAAATTTGCAGCGTTTCGCAGTCTGCCGCATGAGCNCGNTCGATTGCCAGCGGCAAACCACCCGCAATCGACATATGNGAGCCGAGACGAGGCATGAGTCTATTGGNCATAAGNAGGTTGCGGTCACAGGGTGTTCCGCATCAGATAGTATACTGCCGTGTGGCCTGCTTCTNCTGCTTCTAGGGTCGTGTTTGAGCGTTGGCNAGCACACTGACTAATGATGCATGTATACCTATTACCCCTTGGGGACAATCGTTACGATCTGTATTGTGAAATGAAAGAGCCTACGAATCTAGTTGATACCGATGCGTCTCCTTCAGTGTTTGCTCGATGGCGAAAAGATTTCGTCGAAATGGTTCGAGCGGCTGAACCAGATCAACCAGAGGCCGAGNTCGTTGATCCCTCCGNGTCCCTCACGGGTTTCAGTCGATGGATTCGAAATCTTCGCAGTCATTTAGTTCGGTGGATTGCTGCGTCGATTGCTGAACAACGACTCCTCTGGAACTTACGACGCCAGACGGAAGTAATNCTGGTTTATCCAAAAGATCTTGAANCCCAAACTGCACNCGAAACCATGCGAGGTTTACTNCAGCATGATGNTNNGCGTCATNNTCGNTGGCTTGNNATCGACGTNNTNGCTTTGATGACTGCTGTCTTATTCAGTATTATNCCTGGTCCAAATNTTATCGCCTACTACTTTAGCTTCCGCGTGATAGGGCATTGCCTTTCGATTAGCGGAGCGAGGAAAGGACTCTTTTATATTAAATGGCTCCTCGAGACATCGGAGCCGTTGGTAAATCTTCGTCATGCACAAAAAATCGACTCTAACCATCGACAAGAACTCATTCGCGAAATTGCTGTTCAGCTGGGATTGAAGCGCCTACCAGCATTCTTTGAACGGACAGCGGTTCGTTCATAAAGATAGTCCATTGATGTATTTCATCAAGGCATGTTCAGTGCTAGGGGTTGTGACGGCTGCATCGACCGTGTTCCTGTGTTTACCGTTACAGGCTCACGCACAGGTTCAGGTTTCCGATGATGCGGCAGTGGTTGAAAACCAGACGAAGTTTTTTGAACAATTTCGTTTTCACATGAACGCTGCAAAGATCGCTGGCGGGGATCAGGCCTTCCAATGGGATGCTGACATCGGGGGTGATGTTGATCTTATTGACTATGGCCAAGGCCGCGTGAACTTTCTGGCGAACATGGAAACGATTCTTGGTGAGGAATTTCGAGCTTTTGATCCAAACCAGAACAACTACACATTAGATGGATTTGCGTCAATACGATTGGGTAAGAGTGAGGTTGCTGCAACCTTTCACCACGTTTCGCGTCATTTCAGTGATCGACCAAAGTCGCGTCCTATCGACTGGAATATGATCGGTTTACAGTTTCTACACCGTCAAGATGTTGGACGAGTGAGAACAGACTTCGGTGCCAGAGGTTTTGTTACCGTGCAACGTTCCTTCGTAGATTATGAGAATGAGGTCGGTGGTCATGGCCGTGTCAGATTCCCGCTCACGGACCGCACAGCATTACTTGTAAATGGTGAGGTGGTCAGCGTGGGGGTCGATGGCAGTATATTTGGACGCCAGAGACTGTTCGGNGGNCGGCTTGAGAGCGGTGTGCGGTTTACGGGTGATGGNNTGGCNCTGGAATTATTTACTGCCCTCGAACGGCGCATAGATGCTGATGCTATTCGCAGAGAAACACGAACTTGGGTCCTCTTTGGGTTCCGTTTACTGTCCTTGGACTAATCAATTAGTTTAGCCATTACACCTGATCTCGTGTGTCATAATCGAACCTAATATTTATGATACGCCCTCAATTACTAGCGGTCGTTCTAGTGCTTGCGTGCTCTCTTGGCGGAAGCAACCTCGATGCATTGAATCAGCCGCCGAAGTTGGAATACCAAGTTGCAACACTTCAGAACGGATTAACCGTCATTCTGTCAGAAGACCATTCAACTCCGATTGTTCACTTAGAGCTGTGGTATCACGTCGGCTCAAAAAATGAGAAACCCGGCTTAACTGGATTTGCACATCTGTTCGAACACTTGATGTTTCAGGGTTCGAAAAATCTTTTGCGTGAACAACATGTTTCGATGGTCACGAGTGTTGGTGGCATGGTCAATGCTTATACCACTGAGGATGTAACGGTTTTTTGGGAAACTGTTCCCGCTCACTATCTTCCGACTGTGTTGTGGATCGAAGCAGATCGCATGGCGTCGCTCCGGATCGAAGAGGCGACGCTCAACAGTGAACGCGAAGTTGTGAAGGAAGAGCGACGAATGCGGATTGAGAACCAACCATTTGGACGCTTATCGGAAATCATCTACGACAATGCCTATCAAGTGCATCCGTACAAACACCCAACGATCGGATATATGGCTGATCTTGAGAAGGCGTCAGTCGCCGACGTGCAACAGTTTTTCAAAACTTTTTACGTTCCAAATAACGCGACATTAGTGTTAGTTGGAGATTTTGAGTCTGCGCAAGCGCTAGAACTTGTAACCAAGTATTTTGGGCCGGTGCCAGCAGCTGAACATGAGATAGCTGTGAATATTCCTGAGGAGCCGCCATGGCAGGGCGAACGACGCCTGACAATTCAAGAGGACTGGCCTTTGCCAGTCGTGGTGATCGCCCATCGGATTCCCCATGATGGTCACCCAGATTCATATCCACTACACGTGGCGAGCAAGATTTTATCTGATGGCCAAAGTTCGCGTATTTATCGACGACTGGTCTACGAGGAACAGCTTGCCCTGACCGCCTTCGGACAGGGCGATATCATTGAAGATCCGAACTTGTTTTATGCTGTGGCTATTGTTCAACCTGGTCGGAACCCGATTGAAGCCGAACAGGCGCTAGTCGATGAGCTTGAACGTCTTCAAGATGAGTTAGTGGAACCACGAGAACTACAACGCGCCAAGAACCAATTTGCTCGGGATTACATCATCGGTCGTACGTCGAATCAACAAAAAGCAAGTCATTTGGCACATGCTGCGGTCATTCATGAAGACTTGACGACTGCTGATGGGGAGTTTGAGATCTTCATGCAGATCACAATTCAAGATCTTCAACGTGTTGCACGGACCTATTTCACACCAGAGAATCGCTTGATTCTGAACATTGCGCCAAAGGAGTAGGAAATAGAACAGTTGCCATGAGAATTGCTTGCCGACTAATTGTCGTTCTCCTCACTATCGTAACGGGATTACCCGCGGCCGGTTTAGTCCGTGCGCAAACGGCAACGGTCGACTGGCCGATTCAAAAACCACCAGCGCCTTTGGCCAGGAAAGAATTGCAGTTTCCGGCCTACGAGGTGCGAACCCTCAAGAATGGTTTACAGGTCATCGCTGTCCTCCAGCACGAACAACCGATTGTAAGTATGCGCTTACTGATCGGTGCTGGGAGTGCGCATGATTCAGTCGAACAGCTGGGAGTGGCTCAACTTCTTGCAACTCTTTTAGATCAAGGTACGACGACTCGTAACGCAAAGGAGATTGCCGAAACGATTGATACGGTTGGAGGTGCGATCGGTGTTGGTGCTGGAGCTGATCTCAGTTTCGTTAACGTCGTTGTGATGAAAGATAGTTTTGAGTTGGCGTTGGATTTACTCGCGGACATTGCTAGGAACCCAGCCTTTTCANCCGCAGAAATTAGCCGGCAGAGACAACAAATCCTCTCGGGATTGCAGGTGGCTCTTGATGATCCGAGCCATATTGCCAATACAGTGTTTGCCCGTCTGGTTTATGGGTTACATCCTTATGGACAACTATCGTCCGGNACACCCGAGTCTCTGGCAANCATCAGCCGTGATGACCTTCTCGCGTTTCACGAAACTTATTACGCGCCTAACACAAGTCTGCTAGCAATAGTGGGCGATCTCACTGCAGACGAGGCGTTTGATGGTGCAGCACGTGTGTTTGGTGACTGGGAGAGTAAGGAGATTCCCGAATTAATTTTGCCAGACTCCGTGTTGCCAAAAAGACGCCTTATCGTCGTTGATCGACCTGGTGCCGTTCAGACGGAGATTCGCGTCGGGCACTTGGGAGTGCCACGGCAGAATAGTGATTACATTACACTCGATTTGGCCACTCGAATCCTTGGTGGGGAAGGTAGTAATCGGTTGCACCGCATCCTCCGATCCGAACGAAGCTTGACCTATGGCGCGGAAGCCAACATGCACGCATGGCGGTACGGTGGTGATTTCCAGGCAGAAACAAACACACGATCAGAAGCCACAGCGGAAGTTGTGAGATTGATCATTGAGGAATTTTGGCGATTACAGCAACAGCGAGTAGATCCTCGAGAATTGGGGGAAGCCCAAAACTATCTCTCTGGAAGTTTTCCTCTCCAGATCGAAACGCCGAATGCGATCGCGATGCGAGTGCTTGACAACCTATTCTACNAGTTAGATCTGAGTGAGCTTAGTACATANCAAGAGCGAGTGAATNTNGTTACNGTCGATGATATNCAGCGGGTGGCGCGTGACTACTTAATGCCTGATCNACTCTCAATGGTGTTAGTTGGAGANGCTGATNCGTTTGTGGACGATTTACCAAATATTGGATTACAGGTCTTCGAAAGNNTTGCACTTAGTGAACTCGANNTAATGNCTGCTTCGTTNNTNNGTAATGNTTCGATTGAACAAACGAGTGANGTCCTAGAGTTTCCNGGNNGTCAACAGGAATACGCACTNTCGATTGTNGATNGNGCGATTNANGNNAAAGGTGGTATNGATCGGCTAAAGTCTNTACAAACNGTGACAGCATTCGGCAATATGACTATNTTTACNTCCACCGGTCCAGTTGANGCTGGAACGGTTNTNTACCTNGCNTATCCAGAACAATTTCGTGTGGAGNCCGANTTNCCNNCCGGTCAAGTTATTCAGGCGTATAACTCTGGNGATGCTTGGCTCCAGAGCGTCGAAGGCGTGCGCGANGCTCCACAATCGCTTCGNAACGATTTTCNGGCNAGCNTGCNNCGTGATCTGATNCCNCTANTGTTACGNGCNGCATCTGGNGAACTCGACNTTCGTCTAACTACCANNNNAAATAGCGANTCNCCTGAACCTCTCGCANTNGAAATTTCCTCAGANGATATTNNTCCNGTCAANATCTATCTCGATCCTAAGACTGGNNTGGTTNTTCGGCAAACGTACCGGACAGAAGGTGAAGACGGCATGCAGGAAACCGAAGAACTCTACTCGGATTACCGNGATGTTGATGGCGTCCTTGTGGCTTTTCGCTCTATCGTCAGGCGCAATGGATTNTCAGTGTTNGAACGGCAGTTGACCAAATTATCTTTCAACGAGACGTTGTCTNAAGAATTGTTTACGAAACCAGCCGAACAGCGTTAATAGTCTCTCNTGNTCGGTAATTGCGTTCACGGAGTTTGTTACCTATCNCTGATTAAGNAAATANATGCGTCAAGTAATGATTTCCTGCGGCGAAGCGTCTGGCGATCTGTATGCTGGCGCACTCGCCCGTGCATTGACTCGACTCTCNCCAGATGTGGAGATATTTGGTCTGGGTGGGGAACANCTCNGAGCTGCTNCTGGCNACCTNCTTGGGGAGTACCAAGGATTAGCAGTCACTGGATTNGCNGAGGCCGTCTCTGTTTTGCCNCGGTCTTTCGCGATGTACCNACGTTTGGTTAGAGCNGCNCGGGANAAAAGACCGNATGTGTTCGTCGCGATTGATTTTCCGGACTTCAATTTTCGATTAGCGAAAGCCCTTCGTCGTCTTAATATTCCAGTCGTNTATTACATTAGTCCACAGATNTGGGCTTGGCGTCCTGGACGAATCAAAACGCTGCGAAGNCTTGTGGATCATATGTTAGTGATTTTTCCGTTTGAGGAAGCGTTATATCGTGAAGCAGACATACCGGTAACTTATGTCGGTCATCCGCTCGTCGANCTTGCTCGCGCCAGGCAANCGCGCCAGGAATTNTTNACAGAGCACAACNTGGATCCGNNAGNCCCCACACTGGCATTGTTGCCAGGAAGTCGCNCGAATGAAGTGGCCGCGATTTTACCGGTAATCATGNAAGCTACTTCNCTCATTGCAGAACAAGTCCCAAACTTACAAGCGTTGGTAGCGCGTGCGCCGAACTTGGATTCCTCGTTGTTTGATTCTCATGAAGCTGCTAAGTGCCCTTTAAGGTGCATTGAAGGTCGGACCGACGACATTCTTGCTGCGTCGAATGTCGTTGTGACTGCTTCTGGTACGGCGACAATCCAAGCAGCGATTCACGGACGACCGATGATAATTGTTTATCGTGTGTCACCATTGACTTACTGGCTAGGTAAACGTTTCGTACATGTGGACCACTACGGAATGGTTAACCTCGTGGCTGGGAAGTCCATTGTGCCCGAGCTGATTCAAGAACAACTNACACCAGAGGCAGTAGCTGACGAAGCAGTAGGTATGTTGACGGATCCTGCTCGTAATCAANTGATTNGTANNGCACTTCAGCATGTGAATACACAGNTGGGCTCTGGTGGAGCTAGTCAACGCGCCGCCGAGTTAGTGCTGGCCATCGCATCTGGTAAGANCTCTAATGTTGCGACTTCTTCTTAGCGATGCTCCATCGCGCANANTCTTTCGTTGAAGGTGCCTTTTCTGTTTGCGTGAGATTGAGNGNGNAGGGCTTCGATATCTGCACGAAGATGGTATTCTCGAAGTGAGACGGTATACCTTTATGCAGCAGTTGCCTATCTGCCTCTTGACCANTNACAACACAGGCGAGCGTAATGAGGAGTTTTCTTGACGAACAATGTTTTGAATACACGTTCTAAGATGACCGTCGATGGGGATACGGTCGAATTTTATAGCTTGCNTGCGCTTGAAGATTCGGGCATTGGCTCCGTCGNTCGTCTTCCCTATGCACTCAAGATTCTCCTNGAGAATTTGTTACGGTGTGAAGATGGCCGGGCGGTAACTCNAGAAGATATAGTTACCCTCGCTGACTGGGATGTTAGNGCCGGTCGTCACCAGGANATTGCGTTTACGCCAGCTCGGGTTTTGCTGCAGGACTTTACTGGTGTNCCGGNTGTGGTGGACTTGGCTGCGATGCGGGATGGGGTTGCGCGTTTAGGTGGTGATCCGGCACGGGTTAACCCGAGACAGCCGGTAGATCTTGTCATCGANCACTCCGTGCAGGTTGATCACTACGGAAAACCTGAAGCCTTTCAACTGAATGCAGAACTAGAATTTTCTCGAAACAGAGAAAGATATGCATTCTTACGGTGGGGGCAGAATGCCTTNGAAAATTTCTCCGTAGTACCNCCAGATACAGGTATTGTGCANCAGGTCAATCTTGAATACTTAGCGCACGTCGTGTGTTTGAACAAAGTTGAGGGNGTGAATGTCGCNTATCCTGACACTCTTGTCGGGACGGATTCGCACACAACGATGGTCAACGGGCTTGGAGTGGTCGGTTGGGGAGTCGGTGGCATAGAAGCTGAAGCTGCNATGCTTGGACAACCGATTTCAATGCTAATCCCTGATGTAATAGGTGTTCATCTGTTCGGACGTCTCGCTGAAGGCGTCACGGCTACNGATCTCGTGTTNGCGATGACGGAACGNTTGAGACAGTACGGTGTGGTNGGTAAATTCGTTGAGTTTTATGGTNCCGGNTTGGCACACNTAACTTTGGCTGACCGGGCGACGTTGGGCAATATGTCNCCCGAGTACGGTGCGACANTTGCGGTGTTTCCGATTGATGACTTGACGCTGGACTATCTTCGTCTGACCGGACGTGATNCTCGCCATATTCGTCTAGTGGAGAGTTATGCGAAGACACAAGGCTTGTTCCGTGAAATGAAGTCCGAGGCAGTCTATGGCGACACTATCGATTTCGATCTTGCNGCGGTCGAGCCGAGTTTGGCCGGTCCTCGACGGCCGCAAGATCGTGTGTNACTCAGTCGCGCCAAAGATGAGTTTAATGATGTGGTCAATTCTATGGTGACCGATTCAGNTCANGAGTCTGATAGCAGNTTGACNAATTNCNNGAAATCGCCAGACAACATNGACCATGGNGCCGTTGTCGTAGCGGCGATAACTAGTTGCACCAATACATCNAANCCTAGCGTGATGATCGGTGCNGGATTACTGGCCAAGAAAGCGGTTGAGCGTGGTTTGAAAGTAAAACCGTGGGTAAAAACCAGTTTTGCACCAGGTTCCTTGGTTGTCACAGAGTATCTTGCTGCCGCTGGCCTGCTGGACTATCTCGACCAGCTAGGGTTCCATCTCGTGGGTTATGGTTGCACAACGTGTATTGGAAANTCTGGGCCATTACCGAAGGCGGTCTCGACTGCAATTACGGAGCGTAAGTTGNTCGTTGCNTCGGTGTTGAGTGGTAACCGTAANTTCGAAGGTCGTATTCAATCACAGNTTCGTGCGAACTATCTTGCATCGCCACCGCTTGTTGTGGCCTANGCNCTGGCAGGTTCAATGNTGGTGGANCTTACTAGTGAGTCACTGGGACAAGATGCAGAGAATTGTGATGTNTTTCTCCATGACATCTGGCCATCGGNTNCGGAAATACAGGATGTATCTGAAGTGGTGTTGCGGACGGAAATGTTCAAGTCTTCCTATGCTGGAGTGTTCGAAGGTGATGAACGTTGGCGTCAACTACCGACGCNGGAGGGTCAGCNATTCAACTGGGATNCTGACTCCACTTACATNNGTAATCCACCATTTTTCGACGGCCTTGAGATGACGCCTNCACCGCTTCAGGACATNAGGGAGGCTCGTGTGTTGGCTNTGCTTGGCGATAGNGTNACGACTGATCACATATCACCGGCTGGAGCTATTCCTGCTGACAGTCCGGCTGGGAAGTATTTGTTAACTCAAGGTGTGAGGGTTGAGGATTTTAACTCGTACGGAGCTCGTCGNGGTAATCACAATGTCATGATGCGCGGTACATTTGGCAATATCCGACTTCGNAACCAATTAGCCCCTGGAACAGAAGGTGGCTGGACACGTCTACAGCCANAGGATGAACTGTTGTCAATTTACGANGCNGCCATGAGTTACAAGTCGTCCGATGTGCCACTCTTAATTTTGGCTGGTAAAGAATATGGNTCTGGATCTTCTCGNGANTGGGCNGCNAAGGGAACACGGTTATTGGGTGTACGTGCAGTGNTTGCNGAGAGCTTCGAACGGATTCACCGAAGTAATCTGGTCAACATGGGCGTCTTGCCACTNGAGTTCAAGAGTGGGGAGTCGGCTCAAACCNATAGCCTNACAGGACGTGAAAAACTTGATGTAGAAGGGATCGCTGAAGGGTTAACACCTCGAGGCCGAGTGACTATCAATGTCACGAAACCCGACGGTTCAACAGGCTCATTCANGNCNACGGTCAGGATCGANACCCCTGAGGAGNTCGAATCGTATAAGCATGGTGGAATCCTGCCGTATGTCCTCCGGCAACTCGTGAANGGTTAACCGTGTTTCAATTGATTTTGNTCGGGATTCAATATTGCGACTGTCGTANTGGTGACTGCAGCAGCAATTAAAGCTCACGCGACGGAACTCGGTTTCGATCTGTGTGGCATTGCNCCAGCCACAAGTTTGCCAGAGTTGGNTTATCTCGAGGAGTGGATCGATCAAGGTTATGCAGGGACGATGGATTACCTATCCCGCACAGCCAAGCGACGGGCAGACGTACGAAACGTAATACCGTCNGCGAAAACCGTTATAGCTTTAGCGACAATCTACAACGTCGATCGACCTTACTCGACAGAAGTGGCTGATGAAAGTATCGGGAAAATTGCTCGCTATGCCTGGGGTGAGGATTACCATGCCATCATCGGTCATCGGACCGAGAATTTGTTGAAGTGGATGCGAGAGGAGCACAGCTCTGNTTTTGAGGCCAAAGCTTATGTTGATACTGGTCCTGTGCAGGAACGTGTATATGCCCAACATGCTGGCCTCGGATGGATCGGGAAGAACACTTGCGTTATAAATGCAGACCTTGGCTCATGGNTATACNTATCCGAAATCATTAGCGANCTGCCCCTTGTCACTGATNTNCCAGCCCTTGATCAGTGTGGCACTTGCACTCTCTGTCTTGATGCTTGTCCAACCGATGCNTTAACCGAACCTTGGGTTTTNGATTCCAACCGATGTCTCGCNTATTTAACGATTGAAAACAAAGATTCCATTCCAGAATCGTACCGACAAGATGTCGGAACNAATGTCTTTGGTTGCGATATNTGTCAGGATGTTTGTCCTTGGAATGCGAANCCACCCGTTCAATCTTCCGGAACCGAATTTNTACCNCGCGGCTCGTTTGATCAGCCTCAACTAGTAGGTCTCTGGCAACGGTCTGATGTTGAGTGGCGTNNGACACTNAAGGGAAGTGCTCTTAAGAGAGCCAGTGTCGTCCGTTGGCGACGTAATGTAGCNGTGGCACTTGGTAATAGCGCCACTCCTGAGGGGCTAGCNGCGCTTGAGGAAAACCCACCTGAATCACCTTCGTGTGACGATCCGCTTGTAATCGAACACGTNGAATGGGCGAAAAGTAGAGCAGGCCGCAAAACCTAAACTAACGANGCTTGTTCCAACAACATNGAATCCACGAGCNCGAGACNGCNNTCTATTTNCCGAGNCTTNTTGGCATGTCAGCNACNACGTAGGCCATTACAGCNATTGCAGCAACATTTCGNGCTAGGTCNGTAGGGTCAATCTTGTCGATTGTGTCAGCCGGCGTATGGTGAATCGAAAAGTACCGTGATTCGTCGACAGCCAACGACATGGCGGGTATATTTGCTGCGCGAACACTTGGGCCTATATCGGCACCGCCGCCGTTTGGCCCAATCCAACTGGCGCCGACTCCTTGTAGCAAGGACGCGATTTCAGTGACGGTCGTTCGTGCACGNTCACTGCCAGTAAAACCGAATCCTCTNGGNNNGAAAACACCGGAATCTGACTCCAGCATCATTACGTGATTCGGAAGCGCCTCGCGGTAGCGGTCTCGATATGCGAATGCACCGCGAAAGCCGTTCTCTTCATTCGTCCACAGGACGACTCTTAAGGTGCGTCGCGGTCTCAAATTCAAGCGTTTGATGATTCTGAGTGCGTCCCATGTTGCGATTGAACCGCCGCCATCATCGGTTGAACCTGTCCCGACGTCCCATGAATCGATGTGTCCTCCAATGACGACGAATTCATCTGGTAATTCTCGTCCCCGGATTTCGGCAATGACATTTGCTGACTCAGCATCTGGAAGGGTCTGGGCTTCCATCATGAGGTTAACCACTGCTGGCATATTCTTGTTCTGCAGGCGCTGCAGAAGTTCAGCGTCTTCCGCAGTTATAGCAGCCATTGGGATTTTTGGATCGCGTTCGGTGTATCCCATGTTTCCGGTGTGGGGTGTTCGAAATCCTGTGGGGCCGACTGAGCGGACCAAAGCAGCTACTGCGCCATGACGTGCGGCTCGTGAGGCACCGGTTGTACGGTAACGAACAGTCTGTCCATAGTTCGTGAAGGGAACGTTGTACACAACAATTTTACCTTCGACCTCCTGCGATAATGCTTCAAGTTCATCGAAGCTATTTACGACGATTGTGGGGGCTTCGATACCTTCTGGCGGTGTGCCTATACTGCCGCCGAGTCCAAGCATGACTAGGTCTTGCGGTTCTGGTCTGACGATGGTTGCGCGTTCATGGCCGCGTACCCAGTGTGGCACCATGACGGGTTCGAGCCGGACGCTCTCTAATCCGTCAATCCGCATTTGGTCAGCAGCCCACTGGATCGCGCGCTCTAACTGAGGAGAACCACTCAATCGATGGCCAAACGTATCACCAAGTTCAGCGAGTCTTCGGTAGGCAAAGGTGTCTGAAAGAGCTTCGCCAATGATTCGACTGGCCGGTTCTCGGTACTCTTCCAGCCAGGCTGCCGACGGCTGCGTGTCACTTGAGGCTCTAAATGATTCTTTATGAACGGTTACAGCCAGGAAGCAAGTTGCTATGAGCACAAGTGGGAATTGTCGAGGTGTTGTAAACAAAGTTGCCTCCAGACAAAAATCATCGGATGATGAGTGTACCGCATGCTAATCCAACAGGTTACACGAAAATTCAGACTGACGATGGGGATGTTATATGTTGCGTGACACGAAGTCTCGATTTTCGAGCGGCGCTTGGACGGAAGCTCAAGAACTCTTATGGCGTTATCGCCGGCGTCTAACACTTGGGATGGTTTTGATGCTAACCAATCGTCTGGCAGGTCTTGTGTTGCCAGGCTCTTCAAAATACTTAATTGATGAGGTCATTGCCAACCAGAGAGGCGAGCTATTAACTACACTCGCTTGGGCCGTCGGTGGAGCGACCCTCATACAGGCGACTACTTCGTTTGCTTTATCCCAAGTCTTGGGGGTTGCTGCACAACGGGGAATTACAGAGATGCGAAAGCGGGTGCAAGCCCATGTCACTCGNTTACCGATNGGGTACTTTGATTCGACTAAAACCGGCGTGCTCATTTCTCGGATCATGACTGATGCCGAGGGAATTCGAAATTTNGTCGGAACAGGATTGGTGCAGTTGATCGGNGGTCTTGTTACNGCATTCATCGCGCTCGCCGTTTTGTTTTATCTNAATTGGCAACTGACNTCAGTCACTCTAGTGATTTTATTAGGATTTGCCAGTGCCATGGCNNTGGCGTTCAGGCGNTTGNGACCTCTATTTCGTGAACGAGGCAAAATCAACGCTGAGGTGACTGGACGTCTNAATGAAACTCTNGGTGGGATTCGCATTGTCAAGGCCTATACCGTCGAGAAGCGGGAGCAGCGTGTATTCGCGCATGGTGTTCATGGATTGTTACGTAACGTTGCCAANACAGTTACTGGTGTGTCTGGTATTACCGCAGTGTCGACGNNGGCCATCGGCATTATTGGCATGNTGATCATTGTTATTGGTGGAAANGCGATTCTTTCNAACACCATGACGCTAGGNGATTTGATNGCCTACATNTTCTTTACGGGTTTGATGGCTGCACCNCTTGTTCAGATCGCNTCAATTGGGACCCAGATNACCGAAGCCTTTGCTGGNCTTGATCGGATTCAAGAAATCCGACGAATGGCCACCGAGGACGAAGAAGATGAACATCGCCGACCACTTCCCAATGTGCGAGGTGAGGTGACCTNTGAGGACGTTAGTTTTGAGTACACGGCTGGAGTTCCAGTGTTGCGGAATTTATCTTTCAAGGTGCCAGCCGGGACGACGACTGCGTTGGTGGGATCTAGTGGATCCGGAAAAAGCACGCTCATTAGTNTAGTGATGGCGTTNAATCGACCACAACAGGGNCGAATNTTGGTAGATGGGCTAGATCTGGAAGCGGTGAAGTTACGTGACTACCGGAAGCACTTGGGGGTTGTGCTGCAAGAAAATTTCTTATTCGATGGGACTGTTGCTGACAACATTAGNTTTGCTCGAATGGATGCCTCGCTGGAAGAGATTCGGACGGTTGGTCGCCTCGCGCATTGTGAAGAATTTGTCCTTAAANTTGAGAANGGTTACGAAACAGTTGTTGGGGAGCGCGGAATCAAATTGTCCGGTGGACAACGGCAGCGGATTGCCATTGCGCGAGCGATCTTGGCCGANCCGNGACTTCTGATTCTTGATGAAGCAACATCNAGCCTCGATAGTGAGAGTGAAGCCATGATTCAGGACGGCCTGAGATCGTTGCGTCATGGCCGGACAACGTTAGTCATTGCGCATCGTTTGTCGACCATTCAAAGCGCTGATCAAATTTTGGTCATTGAGGATGGCAGTATTGTTGAACGCGGTACCCATCGCAGTTTGCTTGAGAAATCNGGACGTTACCATCGGCTTCATGAGACCCAGTACAANCTGGAACACGATCGATTCATCAACCCAGGAGAAGACTTCACCCCTAANTTGCCGGATGTCCCCAAGGTTGTGTCGAAGNGCTCGTCGAACTTGTAGCGGTCTGCAACGGCTTCTACATGTTCTGGTCGTTACCCAGTGAGGAGATTGAGTCTCAGTCTGAGTTTNAGACTCATTCAGTAGTTGTTTGACGCACTTGAAGTGTCTATAGTGCGGCTGTGNGCTTGAGTTATGTGCCAAGGGTAGTGTTTGTGAGTGTGTTTTGGTGCGCTTCCATNTGTGGTGCACAGATTCCTACGGATCCTTCAGAAATGTACGGAGCGTGGTGCGCGAGTTGTCATGCTCTGGATGGTACCGGTCTGGTTGAGATNCCGACCGTGACTGTCGANCCAATGGACTTCACAGACTGTGCGGTGACGACTTCTGAACCTGATGCGGACTGGGAACTGGTGATTGCTCATGGTGGTCCGATTGCGGGTCTTTCGTCACAGATGCCAGGGTATGGTGACACTCTCTCTTCTGAACAGATTCAGGCTCTAATGGGTTACGTTAGATCATTTTGTGACGAGCCGGGCTGGCCGATGGGGAATCTCAATTTTTCTCGACCCATTTTCACCGAAAAGGCTTTTCCAGAGAATGAGGTCGTCATTGTGCCAAGCGTTTCGCATAAGGCTGATGGTGGCACTGACCTGAGGCTTCGAACNGTCTATGAGCGGAGNATTGGCCNACGAGGACATGCCGAGATTGGCATTCCNGTCCAAAGTTTAGCGGAAGGATCTCGGCGANCTTCCGGCTTCGGAGACTTCACTGTTGCCGGTAAGTATGTTCTGCANACGAATGAGGCATCCACTCGCATTCTTAGTGGTGGATTAGAGGTGAAGTTTCCCACGGGAAGTGAGTTGAGTGGGCTCGGTGGTGGTGNCACCGTCTTTGAGCCTTATCTTTCTAGTGGAATTAGCGTGCGAGACTTGATTATCCAAGGTCAGGTGAAATTGGAGCTTCCTGTCGGGGGAGCNAGTGATGAANTGGAGTTTGTCTATAACTTGTATGGNGGTAAAGACCTTTCAGGATTGCCTAGTACTTGGACTGTTGGTGCTGAACTTAATGGTGTCAGTGATAGACTCGCGATCACGCCACAGATTAGAAAAGGTATTACACGTACAGGCGCGATAGCGATTGCCCTAGGTGTNCGCATTCCGATTCTTAANAGACAACGCCAGCACGTACAAGGAGTTGGGTATCTGATATGGGAGTATCTCGATCCAGTCCGCGCNGCGCCATAAGCG
Organism: Woeseiaceae bacterium; assembly: GCA_002696705.1. GTDB lineage: Bacteria > Acidobacteriota > Vicinamibacteria > Vicinamibacterales > UBA823 > UBA8106. Next base: position 29,892 of record NZSH01000022.1, read on the forward strand.
CAGCAAATTACGTTGCACTCGCGATCATTTTTTCGGTGNCTAGNTTACATGGACAGCCACTGGGGAAAATTGTTGGCCGTGTCAGCACATCGGCCGNTGGGTCATTGGCTCCTTTGACGGTCACGACAAATCAGGATGTCTGCGGTCANGAAGTGCCGGACGAGTCTCTACTCGTTGATGCATTAGGTGGACTGGCTAATGCAGTTGTGACGGTGGTGGGCTTGCCGGCNGGTGAAGCTGTCTCTCCAACGATCACGAATGTTGGATGTCAATTCTCNCCTCGAGTGCANCTTGGACGNCCAGGTGGTGAAATCCAGATCACAAGTATCGATGAAGTGTTACACACAAGTCACGCTTACGCTGACGACGACCGGTCGCTCTTCAACGTTGCGATTCCGATTCCCGGATTAACGATCACTCGACAACTNACAGCTAGAGGTGTCATTCGATTGGTCTGTGACACACACACTTGGATGCGTGGGTTCGTCNTCGCGCCAACTGATCTTTCAGCGGTAACTNCCCCAGATGGAGCATTCGTATTTGAAAACATTCCAGCAGGGANTTACGACATTCGTATTTGGCATGAGNATTTCGGTGTNAGTAATCACACTGTCANNGTTGAAGCTGAAGGGACAGCAGNGGTGACNTACACCCTGCATGAGGTGGATGCGCANAAATGACAGCTACTAACANGNACNCTAATCAAGGTTGGGATGAGNATTACCGNGACGAAAGAGATGCAGGCTTTTTGTACCGNGNCCTTAGTGATCTAGAGCATGATNCGAAACGTCGTGAATTATTTACGCGTCTTGCCGAAGTAGAGGATCGACACGTCGNNCGATGGGTNGATTTATTTAAAGANCACGGTCGGGTATTNCCGGCATGGGCACCCTCTTGGCGAACTNGAGGATTAGCNTGGACTGCGCGTCGATTCGGTGTGNATACGGTACTGCCGATGATCTTGGCCGAAGAAGGTCGNGAAGTGAATGCATATTTACAGCTCGCGTCCGGNGCAGGGCCGGCGCGTTTGCACGAGGAAGCATTTCGAATTGCCGCTGAAACTGCCGAGCATGCTCGTGAACTTTCAGTCCTGCTCGGGCGTGATAGTGAACCATGGCACGGAGGAGCCGTCAGTGGTTATCTTCGTTGTGTNGTCTACGGTTTTAATGATGGTCTAACAGCAAATTTTGGTTTAGTCGCTGGCGTAATTGGTGCGAGTGTTTCGCCAACAGTGGTGATGATAACCGGTATTGCCGGGGCGATTGCCGACGCGCTTTCGATGGGGGCAAGTGGCTATTTAGCNGCNAAGAGTGAAGCGGAAGTTTANGCACACCAGGTTGAAATGGAGCGGCACGAACTGGAATTNATGCCGGACATTGAANAAGAAGAGCTTGCGCTCATTTACGAAGCCAAGGGTTTACCTATTGACACCGCAAGAGAAATCGCACGNCTCATNATGAAGGAACCNGCAGGAGCNCTTGANNCGAAAGTGCGTGANGANCTAAACCTTAAAGCGGCAGACTTGGCTCCGATTGCCGATGGTTGGGTGACCGGAAGTGCNACGGCTGTTGGTGCCTTCATTCCCATTGTCCCGTTTCTCATACTACCAATGGAGTCNGCCANATGGGTTTCCTTNATAGCTTCGATGTCAGCCCATTTTGCTGTAGGTGCCGCACGAAGTCTTTTTACAGGTCGGGGNATCTGGGTCAGNGGACGGGATATGTTCGTTGTTGGANTCGGAGTTGCCGCTATTGGTTANGTGATTGGAGANCTCGTCANCCGAATTTTTTAGNGAGACGATNCACCTAGATTCGTCGAGNGCTCTGAGCTCTTACCCTCTATNGTCCGGTTTCCAGGNGAGNCCANTGTTGAGTATTCGCTGGAGTAATGCTTCGTACGGCAAGCCACCAAATTCTGCCGATTCAGCAAAATCCTCCCCCCACGAGATTTGAGGGTTNGGGTTCGCCTCAAGCACATAAAAGCGGTTTTCATTATCGAGTCGCAGATCGATCCTTGCATAGCCGCTCAGGTCAAGCGTCCGGTATACTCGCCGGCACACTTGCTGGATTGTCGTGGTAAGGGCAGGTGAGATATTGTTGGCGGCGCCCGCATCGATTCCATGCTTTCGTTGGTATTTGGAATTCCACTTGACGCGGTCAGTGGCGATCCGATGCAGGGAGTTAGGCATTTTTGACAACTTTAACTCCCAAATTGGAAAAGTGGTTAAGCGCTTGTTTCCAAGAATTCCAACGTAGAGTTCCCGTCCTTCAATGTAGCGTTCAATGATTGCGTCTGTTCCAATGTGGTTGTGGATAAATTTGACCCGCTCTCGCAGTTTGTCGTGGTCGTGTACAACGGAAGCCTGAGATATCCCAATGGAAGCGTCTTGCGTCAGTGATTTTACAATAAGCGGGAATTGGAGATTTATTGGACGGCGGACCGTTTGACCGATCCGACACACAGTAAAGTCTGGAATAGGAACCTTATGATACGCGAGTAGTTTTTTGGATAATGCTTTGTCTCGAGAGAGTAATAAGCCTCTTGGATTGCAGCCAGTGTATGGCACACGCAGAAGTTCAAGGTATGCCACGAGGTTCTGATCGAAGGAGCTAATTTCATTAAAAGCTTCAAGTAAGTTGAATGCGATATGAGGACGCTGTTTGTTGATTGCCTCTTGAATCTTCCCGAGTTCATCATTAATTCCGAGTTGGTAGACGTCGTGTCCCATGTCAATCAGCGTTGACATCACATCAAATTCTGTTTTCCACTCCACGGTCGCCAAGTCGAATCCTGACGTGTCCGTTGGTGGAACTAGGTAATCATGCATCAACGCGAGGATGCGCAACTTTTTCATAATGGTGTCAGTCGATAATTGCCTGATAGATAAGTGTGCGTAGCTTGCCGTGGTCGTCAATGTCTATCGCTGGAATCAATTGCGTCATGTACACGACAACCAGTTCTTCTACTGGGTCAACCCAATAAGTCGAATGATAGGCACCCCCCCAACCATATTCACCCACCGAAGAGGGAAGTCCAGTTGCAGCAGGGTCTTGCATGATCGAGAACCCAAGTCCGAAACCTTGACCTGGCTGGTACGGAATATCTCCAGTGTGGTCGACAGTCATTAATTCGACAGTCTTGCGTGTCAAGATTCGTTTGCCTTGAAGATCGCCACCATTCAGTAGCATCTGCAGAAATGTGGCGTAATCAGNAGCCGTTGAAAGAAGCCCCGCACCACCTGANAAGCTCTTCCGTGGNCCATTTATGTACGAACCTTGATTCGCACACTCAACACACCCGTACCCGTAATCAGGAATTGCTGCTTTATGCCCAGGGTCTGGTGCGCGGTCAACGCTCCCATCATCGGTTGAGGAATAGACCGTCGCCAGACGCTCGACCTTNTCTTGTGGAAGGAAAAAGTGACTATCATGAAGTTGCAGTGGCTGAAATAGACGTTCGTTGAGAAAATCAGCCAGGGTCTGACCGCTAATTTGCTCGATCAAAACACCGAGGATGTCAGTGTTATAGCCGTAGACCCACTGCTCGCCAGGATGAGCATCGAAAGGTAGTTTGGCAAGCCTGTTCATCACTTCCCTAACTGATTCGCTACGGTTTGCGAAGTACCAACCCGTGATTTCGGCTTCTTCCCATTCCCTAGAGGCTGGCCCACTACCGTAACTGATACCAGCCGTATGAGTCAGGAGATCTTGGATGGTGATCGGTCTATTTGCAGCTACCACGCTGTAACTTTCACGGTCGTTGGGTTCTGCCACGGTAGTGTGCATGAATTCTGGAAGATATTTTCCAACTGAATCGGTGATGAGGAGTTCACCTTCTTCCTGAAGCATCATTACGCCGACACTGACTAGAGCTTTTGTTTGCGATGCGATTCGAAAAATTGTATCAGTGAACATTGGCGCATCCATTTCCTTGTCTCGAAAACCGACAGCCTCCAGATAAGCGATCTTTCCGCGCCGTACAACTAGGGCCACAGCGCCAGCAAGCCGGTTGTCATCGACATAATCCTGTAATGACTCTGTCAGTCGTTCGAGTCGCTCGGATGACATGCCTACTGTCTCTGGTTGTGCTGGNANCANCCTTTGCGCNACGAGCGGCTCAGNAANGAGAACAAAGGCAGNAGCAAATNCNATCTTCAGGTATAANNGCATGATAANGNCTCAGNNTTTTCGAAAAAGATGCAGCGTGATAGCTGCTCCAAACAAGGANAATCCGATGANATCNGTCACAGTCGTTGCGTAAAAGAGTAGCAGACCTCCAGACAATCCAGTTGTACGAATTTTCACTCCAGAGATTGGGATTGTTCGATTGGTCGATTTGGCTATTATTGTTTTGGCGTGACCAAGAGGTCGGGCCGGATGCTTCCGGCTAATGTGACAAAGGAGCCAATATGGTGACACGGTTCGATCGCCGCACGTTTATGGGACTTGGAGCGCTGAGTCTTAGCACTTCACTCGTTGAGCCCCGCGCGACCGCATCTCAGCAACAACACCTTGAGTCGGTGCCGAATGAGTTATTGACTGCGCCTCCGATCGATGTTGTGAGGATTGGTTTTGTTGGGGTGGGCCTTCAGGGCTCTTCACATTGTCGGAATCTTCTTCGGATTGAAGGTGTTCGACTCGCAGCAATATGCGACATCGTTGAAGACAAGGTAACCAGAGTGCAGGACTGGGTTGAAGCGGCAGGCCAGCCAAGACCGCGGGGGTACTTTCGAGGAGAGTTTGATTTCGAGCGGATGTGTCAAGAAGAAGAACTTGACCTTGTGTTTACGGCGACGCCTTGGCGTTGGCATGTACCCGTTTGCGTAGCTGCCATGACCAGTGATAAACACGCCGCCACCGAGGTGCCGGCTGCTGTGACTATTGATGAATGCTGGCAATTGGTCGAAACTGCTGAGCGTACAAAAAAACACTGCGTGATGATGGAAAACGTCAATTACGGTCGCATGGAAATGATGGTGTTTAACATGGCGCGCCAGGGGCTCTTTGGTGAGTTGTTACATGGTGAGTGTGGTTACCTGCATGACTTACGAGCAGTAAAGTTCGAACGTGCCAATGAAGGTCTTTGGCGGCGTGCGCATTCGACCACGCGAAATGGCAACCTCTATCCGACGCACGGCCTTGGCCCAGTTGCTAATTGCATGAATATTAATCGCGGAGATCAATTTGATTATCTTGTGTCAATGAGTAGCAACTCACGGGGATTGCAACTCTACGCCGCCGACCATTTTCCGGCCGAGGCAGTCGAACGCCAGGAGAAATATGCACTTGGTGATGTGAATACCAGTCTTATTCACACTGTTAATGGACGGACGATCTTTCTTAGCCATGACACTAATCTGCCTCGGCCGTACAGCCGGATTAATCTCGTCCAGGGCACGAAAGGCATTTTTCAGGGGTATCCGAATCGTGTTTACCTCGAAGGACGCAGTGCCCAGCACCAATGGGATTCTGCTGATCGGTATCTTGAAGAATTTGATCATCCACTCTGGGCTGCCATTGGTGGTCGTTCGCGTGGAGCTGGACATGGTGGCATGGATTTTCTGGAAGATTATCGATTAATCAAGTGTCTACGCGAAGGATTACCTACTGACATGAATGTATATGATGCTGCGGCTCTCAGTGCCGTCTCGGAATTGTCTGAGCGTTCGGTCAGTGAGGGCAGTAAGCCGATGCAGTTTCCGGATTTCACGAGAGGCCAGTGGAGGCGCTATGCACCGCTTGGCATTGTGGAAGCTTGAAGTGAGCTAGAAATTCGTAAGTTCTAAAACCTTGGGCGTTATGATGCGGTGGCGGCAATTTATCACGGTAGGGTTCCTACTTATACTGGGCACTTTTTCATTAGGGTGCCAGGCGGCCCAACTGCCTAACGTTGTACTCATCTATGTAGACGACCTCGGGTGGCGTGACCTCGGCGTGATGGGTAGTCAATACTACGAGACCCCACACATTGATGCACTAGCACGCGAAGGCATGCGTTTTACAAACGCTTATTCAAACGCGCCCAATTGCGCTCCGGCACGAGCGAGTCTGTTATCAGGACAATACCAGCCACGACACGGAGTCTACACAGTGGGCACTTCCGAGCGAGGTAACTCGAAGCTTCGTCAACTCGTGCCGGTAGTTAACCAAACTGAACTAGCTCTTGAAACGATTACGATACCTGAGGCGTTGAACGCGAGCGGGTATGTGTCAGGTCAGGTCGGCAAGTGGCACCTCGGCGGGTCAGAATTTCTTCCTGACAACCAGGGTTTTGATTGGACACTAGCTGGAGATCAGTTTGGAAGTCCACCAAGTTATTTCTATCCCTACATGCGAGATGGTCGAGTTCTACCAGACCTTAGCGATGGAGAGGTAGGTGAGTACCTCACGGACCGACTCACGGATGAAGCAATTGATTTTATTAGAAACAATCGTGAGGCACCGTTCTTTCTCTACCTGTCACATTATGGTGTGCACACCCCAATTCAGGCTGAGTCGACGCTTGTCCAGCATTACACTGAGAAAGGTGGAACGGACGGACAGAGTAATCCCACTTATGCGGCAATGATTCACAGTATCGACGATAGTGTCGGGCGCATCCTAAAGGTGCTAGCAGACCTTGCACTAGCTGATCGCACAATCGTGATCTTCTTTTCTGACAATGGAGGCTTTGGTCCGGTGACGTCAATGGCACCCTTACGAGGTTCGAAAGGGATGCTTTACGAAGGGGGCATTCGAGTGCCACTGGTTGTTCGTTGGCCAACTGTTGTGCCGGCAAACATGGTGTCGGATGAGCCAGTAATCGGCTTGGATTTGTTTCCCACTATGTTGGACATAACTGGTACCCCTTCGCCTGAAGGCCAATTACTTGATGGTGTGAGCCTACTCCCGGTGCTCACGGGGTCAGAGCCGTTGGTGCAGCGCGACCTATTCTGGCACTTTCCAGCTTATTTGCAGGCGGACGCGAGTGTCATAGGGCCTTGGCGAACGACACCGGCCAGCGCTGTTCGGCGGGGCAATTACAAACTGATTACGTTCTTTGAAGATGGACGCAACGAACTCTACAATCTCGCTGATGACCTTAGCGAAGCTCATGATCTCTCACGGGTCATGCCAGATCGGACCAACGAACTGCGTGCGGAGTTAGAACAATGGTGGCGAGACACTGGAGCGTGGTTACCCACTGAATCCAATGAGCTCTACGACCCAGCGGTGCATGAAGAAAAATTTCCGCAGAAACCGTAAAGCTCCGTATTGAATCTGTCACCGGGCAGCAGTAGACTCTAGCTCTTCACACGGGGAGGAAGCATGATCAAGCGATACCGTTTCGGTTGTGGCACCTTAGCTCTAGTGATTCTCCTGACCATTCCGTCGGTAGGTGTCGCGCAGCTAACAGGTGTCGAAGATGGGGAATGGCGTTATCTGGGCGGTGATGCAGGGCACACTCGGTCTGCTCCGTGGCTGAATCAAATCGATGCGTCCAATTTCTCAGATTTAGAAGTCGCTTGGATCTGGCGAGGGAACAACTTCGGGTCCGGCGTGGAGTACACATTTCGAGCTACACCAGTCTTCGTGGATGGTGTGTTGTACACGGTTGCCGGGCAACGGCGTCAAGTGATAGCGGTGGAAGCCGCCACGGGTGAGACGCTGTGGACCTTCCGAGAACCTGAAACGATGCGGTATTTGCGCTCACCGAGGACGGACTTCGGAAAAGGAATTGCCTACGCGGAAGTGGACGGAAGGGGTGTGATCTACATCACGAGCCCGGCCTATTTCCTGTGGGCTCTTGACGCTAAAACCGGTCGACCGCTAGAGAAGTGGGGTAGGTCCGTAATGCTCCCGCATTTCTCGGAGACCGGTGTCGTCGATCTGATACCGGACCTCGTGCAGGATTGGGAACCTTGGCTAAATTGGGATGAACCCTATGACCCCGATCACGGGATTCCGAGACAACTGGGTATGGTTACCAGTTCGGCACCACCGATTGTGGTGAACGGGGTGGTCGTGGTGCTTGCTGGCCACGAGCCAAGCTATGACCAGACCCGGATCGAGAACGTTCCTGGTGACATCATGGGTTACGACGCTAAAACGGGACAGTATCTCTGGAAGTTTCGCGTCATTCCACGACCCGGCGAGGTCGGTCACGACACTTGGAAGAATGATGCTTGGCGGTGGTCGGGCGACATGTCGTCGTGGGTTCCCGCCGCGGCCGACCCAGAACTAGGCCTCGTCTACATTGTGACGAATGCCTCGACCGTTCAGTCCTACACAGGCCATCGACCGGGTCATAACCTTTTTGGTGGGTGCGTTCTTGCGTTGGATGTTCAGACAGGTGAGCTACGGTGGTACTTCCAGATCCACCACAGTGACCAATGGAACTACGACATTCCGACCGTGCCCATCCTGATGGACTTAACGGTTGATGGAGAGCAAATACCTGCGTTGATCCAGAACACGAAACAAGGTCTCATCTTTGCGTTCAACCGGGAGACCGGGGAGCCGATTTGGCCAATTGAGGAGCTCGCGGTCATGCAAAGTGATGTCCCTGGCAACTATACGGCACCCACTCAGCCCTATCCGACCAGGCCGGAACCCTTGGATCCAATCGTATTAAGTGGGATCACTGAGGAGTTCGTGATCGACTATACGCCTGAGTTAAAACAGCAAGCGTTGGAGATCTTGAGTGAGTTCCGAGTTGGAGGGCTCTATGTGCCACCCCTTCCTTACCCTCACAACCACGAATACCGCAATGTCATCGGTTGTTTGGGAGGGTTGAATATCTATCATCCACCTGTTGCCGATCCCACCACGGGAATTATGTACGCNCCGCANACCCGCGGCTGTAGNGCNCCTTCGTTCTTGGTGCCTACNAACGGGGTCGACGNGGAGCGAGGTTTNCCTGGACTTTCTGCGGAACCTTGGAGGGGTCGAGAACGGCATACGGCCACAACGGGAACTACGGTGGCNGCGTGGGCGCCNGGCGGCTCTCGTGCNTTCCTNCCTATGATCGAAGGTCTGCCAGTGTACAAGCCACTGTACCAAGGACTCACGGCCTACGACATGAACACGGGCGAGAAGCTCTGGGACATTCCGGTTGGTCAGACTCCCGACCGAATCAGAGAACACCGTCTTTTAGCTGGGGTGGATATTCCCAAGACCGGAGGAACCGGTAACTCCATTCAGATGGTCATGGGCGATCTTTTGGTGCAAACCACGGAGGGTCTCAGGGGTGAAACCGAGGTAAATGCCAACGATATGCCGATGCTGCATGCNCGCGANAAGCGGACGGGGCAGATCCTCGCGAGCGTCGAGATNCCGATTCCNGGNCAGTANGGGATGATGACNTACCTGCACANGGGAAAACAGTACATTGTGTTGCAGGCNGGGAGCTGGCGGCGAGAGGAACCAGGNTCTCTCGTCGCTCTAACTCTNCCGTAACACCAACACNGTCTCNCACAAGGTAGCGCTNCNCTAANAACNTTACCGTTCAATTNAATATTNNTGATNTTTACGGCTNGTGTCCTGTTCCAGTGTCAGTCGTTTCGTTGTTTAACCAGTGTGTGAACCAACTTCGNAACCGCTCGAGACGGTCTACAAGTAACCANGGTTCNCCGGAGCGNGAGAGTCCATGNGAAGATCGCGGGTACCGNACCAGTTCNACAGGAATTTGCCGTTTNATCAGNGCNATGAACCATTGNTCNCCGTCGGCAATCGGNGTCCGATAGTCGTTTTCACTATGAATGATTAGTGTCGGTGCCGTNACGTTTTCAACGTATGAAATNGGGGAAAGACGNCGGTAAAGCTCNCGCTGTTCCCANGGTGNTCCTAGGAATTCATAATCCGTGAGGCCCTGCGCGTCAGACGAGCCATACCANCTCTCCCAATTTGTAATTGACCGGCTGGTTACGGCAGCGGCAAAGCGGTCAGTGGTGGCGGTCAACCAGTTCGTCATGAAACCTCCNTAACTTCCACCGGANACNCCAAGACGNGCAGAATCTATGTTCGGGTAAGCCTGCATGGCAGCATCAACNCCNGTAAGATANTCTTCGGAATCCATNTCACCCCATTGTCCGAGTGTNGCGTAGGTGAACGCATGCCCGTATCCAGTTGANCCNCGGGGGTTGGTGTAAAGNACGAAGAAGCCAGCATTTGACAAGACGTGAAACGTTCGAAAAAACGTATTGCCATAGGCTCCNTGNGGNCCACCATGAATTTTNAGGATCATCGGNTAANGATTTCCAGGNTGNTATCCAACNGGTTTTATAAGCCAGCCTTCAATTTCAGTGCCGTCGTTAACAACCCAGGTGAGTCGCTCCGCTGGCATTAACGTGATGTTCTTGAGCCATTCTTCGTTGTACCGGGTGACTCGGAACTCACTCGTGCCATCGCNACGNGCCACGAATACTTCGGTTGGCAGAATAGCCGTAGTAGCGGTGTAGGCAATGGTTTGCCNATCGTTTGACGTGGAAACGCCTCGCACGCGTCGAGCACCTGTTGTGACTTGACGCACAAGNCTGCCTTGGGTAGACACTTCAAATAGNTGTGACGAACCTTNNATGCCAGCCTCAAACCGAAGTGTGTCGTTATCGGNCCAACGAGGAGTCCCTGGGGTGAGATTCCAGTTNCTAGTCAATGTTCGTGGTGTNCCACTAAANCNNCCGTNAGCTCCGAGGCTGACCACTTTCAGGTCTGTTTTNTTGCCNCGTNCNGGCGTCGAGAGATAGGCAAGCAAGACTCCATTAGGCGAGATCGCAATCGCACGTTCAGAGCCAGGGTTCGAAGTGAGTNGCCGCGGTTGTTCAGTGCCGTCCATTGNTAGNGTGTAGANATCAACTGTTAGGTCTTTGTTGTANTCGTCATCCTCTTCTGCNTCCGCGGTAAAGTACAAACGCTCGCCGTNGGCACTCCAAATNACCTCTCGGATGTCNAAGGCNAGAGAGGTGAGTTGGCGTGGCTCACCACCCGNAGCGGGTNCTANGAANAGTTGNGTTGCTTCNACNATAGACGGATGNGCCTGNAACTGAAGGCGGCCATCGCGCTTGTAGCGCATGGACGTAATCACACGTCCGTCGAAGCGCTCCGCGTTGACTGTTTGTGAGATAGCATTCGGCGCNATCCAGCCTNGTCTNTCNCCNNGTNCNTTCGTCTCCATGGTGTTCGATGACTCAGGGTCTGGCTTCTTTGTGTAAGCAATCCACATTCCATCCGGCGACCATATTGGAGTTCCGTCTACACCGGGGATATGGTGGGCTTCACCACCAGGCGTAGTTACTCGAACAAACCATGTGCTATTTGAATCGTCGCCTCGTGTTGATTGAAAACTGAGAACGCTACCATCCGGTGACCACCGTGGGGCAGATGATTCTTCTGTAGGGTTTGTGAAGCGGAACGGATCACCGTCGGGCCTACCCGCTCGTAACCGCTGCATCCACACCTCCCGATGGCGTTGATTGTTGTCCTCCAGGATTGTCACGACAGTAAAAGCAAGAAGATCNCCCTGCGGAGAAAGCGCAACGTCNAGTGTGCCGACCTCGTTGTAGTAATCCTCAGGAAGAAGNCCTCGGGAGNTAGGTTGTGCCGCAGTCAGAGTCGAAGTGATGGTGATTAGCAGTATTGAAATATAAAATCTTCTACTTAGCATGTCGAACCTCAGGNNTGTGCGATAGGGTGNTCGNTGCGTAGGAGGACTTGTTCGAAAGTNTGGGNCAGTTCACTCCGTGAATTGTCATAGCCAATCATTTTATGCCATGTCATAGTGTCGATNGANAAANCGTTNGNTANTGGCAAAGGGCGTGNTTGNAAGGAGAGACNTTAGCATGCGNAGTTGGCNCATTATNGNAATTGTTTTAACNATTATTNNNATCTNTGGNACGGCTTCGTTTGCACANACCCAGAGTGAAAGTCTTAGTGTTTCTGGNCTATTGGAACCAGTTGANATTCTGACNGACCGCTGGGGGATTGCACATATTTATGCCGAGAATGAGTCCGACCTGTTCTTTGCNCAAGGGTTCAANGCGGCACGCGACCGATTATTTCAGTTTGAGTTNTGGAGGCGGCAGGCNACTGGTACGACAGCGGAAATTCTTGGTTCTCGAGCCTTAGCACGAGACATTGGTGCNCGTCTTCACATGTTNCGGGGCGATTTANAAGAAGAACTCAACCATTANCATCCCCGTGGGCAAGCGATCATTGAAGCGTTTGTGGCCGGAATTAATGCGTATATTGCNGANACTNAACGTCAACCAGACCTGTTNCCAATCGAATTTGANCTNCTCGGTATTACNCCTGAACCTTGGACNCCAGCGATCGTCATTTCTCGTCATCAAGGGCTGGTTTCGAATCTAACCCGTGAGCTGGCCTACGGACGCGCGGTAGATGCTATTGGNTCTGGTGAGGTTTCGGAACTTTCTTGGTTTAGGCCAGGGAATCCCACCCTTGATCTCGACCCTGCGATTGACGGAAGTTTACTCACCGAAGACATTCTTGAAACATACCGAGCGTTTCGTCGACCGGTACGTTTTANCCCGGATGACATTGCTGTGGAATACCGAGGGAATCAAGAGGCCTTTAACCGTCTCGCCAGTCTNATTCCAAGCGAACTCGACCTTGCTGAATTTGGTGATGCCATTGGGTCGAACAACTGGGTCGTTGGTGGAAGCCGGACCTTAAGTGGGTATCCACTCATGGCGAATGATCCGCACCGAGTCCAGCAGGCGCCGTCCTTNCGATATTGGATCCATCTGGTGGCTCCAGGGTGGAACGTAATNGGTGGTGGTGAGCCGACACTTCCTGGAGTGTCGATCGGACATAACGAGTATGGTGCTTGGGGTTTAACTGTGTTTGGACAAGACAACGAGGATCTGTATGTNTACGACACGAACCCAGAGAATGCTCAGCAGTATCGTTACCGCGATTCATGGGAAGACATGCGGGTGATTGAAGAGCAGTTTATTGTGGAAGGCGAGTTAACNAAGACATNCATTGANCTGAAATTTACACGGCATGGACCGGTTCTGTATGAGGATGTTGCTAACNGGAAGGCCTATGCGCTTAGAGCGGCTTGGNTGGACATNGGTTCGGCTCCCTATCTTGCGAGTTTACGAATGNANCAGGCANCGAGTTGGGAAGAATTCCGTGATGCNTGCAGCTATAGTCGATTGCCTTCGGAAAANATGGTGTGGATTGATACTGACAAGAACATTGGATATCAGGCAGTCGGTGTTTCTCCGATCCGTCCAAATTGGAGTGGCCTAGTACCGGTGCCTGGTGATGGTCGGTACGAATGGGACGGTTATCTACCAATTGAGGATTTACCTCATGTGTTTAATCCCGAGGCGGACTATTTTGCAACTGCAAACAATTTCATGGTGCCAGAGAATTATGCCTATATGAACGCNTTGCANTACACCTGGGGTGACGAAATGCGNGCAGTNCGTTTGGCCGAAGTNCTNGGGTCTGGGCGTCGGCATACGCTTGTCGATATGATGCAGTTGCAGCATGACGAACTGTCAGTGCCTGCTAGAAATCTCGTGCCGCTTCTTGATGGTGTCACNATCACAGATNCTCGCATTGCTGCAGTTCGGCGAAAGTTGCTTGATTGGGACTTTGTACTTGACCAGCGATCAACCGAAGCCGCGATCTATGTTGCTTGGGAGCGCCAGCTTTTGGATCGCGTAAAAAAGTTATTTATACCTCAAACGGTTCAAGAATTATTAAGTCTCAATATGAAGCGAGTAATTGATTGGTTGTCTGCACCAGACGGTCGATTTGGGCCTAATCCTTTGGATGGACGCGATGCTTTGCTTGTCGACACCCTGTCCGAAGCTATCAGCAACCTAGAGAGTCGTCTTGGACTTGATATGACACAGTGGCAATATGGGGATGCTCGTTACAAGCATGCTTTAATCCGTCATCCACTCGGCGCTACGGTTCGTTCGGACTTAAGAGACCAACTGGATGTGGGCCCTGTATCGCGCGGAGGGTATGGAAGCACCGTAAACAACACAGGGAATAGTGACAACCAGACGAGCGGGGCGTCATTTCGAATTATTGCTGATTCGGAGAACTGGGATAATTCAGTGGGCACCAATAGTCCTGGNCAATCNGGNGACCCNGATAATNTGCACTATCGCGANCTCTTTGACTTATGGGCGCGNGGGCAGTACTTTCCGATATTCTATAGTCGTGAGAAGGTTGAGTCAGTTGTCGAGCAAACGACCAATTTAGAGCCGGCAGCTGCGTCATTTGTAGGTCGTTGAGTTGGAGGAAGATCGATGAAACGTTTCACTTTCGTGATTGCGGTGCTAGTAGGTGCTTCGGTTGTTTTATTGCAGGCNGGAGGGCAGCCGATTCGCGCNCGCAATGGAATGGTAGTGTCACAGAGCGAGATNGCATCCCAAGTTGGTGTTGATGCGCTCGAAGATGGAGGTACAGCGGTTGATGCGGCTGTGGCCACGGCATTTGCGTTGGCTGTAACTCATCCTACGGCTGGCAATATCGGTGGCGGTGGCTTTCTGGTACACCGAGCTGCCTCGGGTGATGCTGTCGCTTACGATTTCCGTGAAAGTGCACCAGCAGCTGCCACTCCTACTATGTGGTTCGAAAATGANGAATATTCNTTTGAGCGACATCACCTCAGTCATCTCTCAGTCGGAGTGCCTGGGACTGTTGCGGGTTTACATCTGGCTTGGGAAGAACACGGGACATTACCGTGGTCCAGGTTGGTTGAGCCTGCGATTGCTCTAGCAGAGNATGGATTCACNGTAACGCACGATTTTTCGGCGTCGTTGAAGCAAGCGCTACAGCGNATACANATTTATCCGGCATCGGTAGCTCAATTTTCAAAGCATGGTGTGCCCTACGAGGCAGGTGAGACATTTCGTCAACCNGATCTTGCACGCACNTTGCAGCGGATTGCGGACCTTGGNCCGGCTGGNTTCTACGAAGGTGAAACTGCGANATTGCTNGCCCAAGAGATGGCCGCAAANGGTGGGTTAATNACGGAAGATGATCTTAAAGCCTANCGTGCAATAAAGCGTGAGCCAATTCGTGGTACCTATCGTGGTTACGANATNATTTCAATGCCGCCNCCAAGTTCTGGCGGGATCGTNCTCGTTGAAATGCTTAACATGCTTGAAGGGTACGACTTAGNTTCGNCAGGATTTCAGTCTGCGCGGACGATACATCTAATGACGGAAGCGATGCGGCGGGGTTATGCNGACCGCGCTCTGTATCTCGGAGATCCGGATTTTAATCCTGAGATGCCGGTAACCCGTTTAATCTCGAAGTCACATGCTACAGATTTGCGTGATTCGATTGATGAAGAGCNTGCGTCANTATCGAGCCCAACCAGTTTTACTTGGCCANCAGAAAGTCCAGAGACGACGCATTTTTCGGTAGTTGATGCTGCTCGCAACGCCGTTTCTTTAACCTATACCCTCGAATTTGGATATGGTTCAGGCATCGTGGTGCCCGGTGCTGGNTTTCTGTTGAATAACGAAATGGGAGATTTTAATGCTGGNCCGGATATCACAAACGCGAATGGTCTGATCGGCACAGAACCCAATTTGGCAGAGCCTTACAAACGNATGCTNTCGAGTATGACNCCAACAATTCTCACAAAAGATGGNCAGCTCTTTATGGTCACTGGCACGCCTGGNGGCCGGACGATTATTAATACCGTGCTGCAGACCATNCTGAATGTTGTGGATTTCGGTATGAATGCACAGGAAGCTACTGATGCGCCACGTTTCCATCACCAATGGTTGCCAGATCGGATTAGTTACGAACGCCTCGGTTTTTCAGCCGATACGATCGCCCTTTTGGAGGCACGTGGCCACACGCTACAAGCAAGGAATGGTGGGCAAGGCACTGCGCAGTTAATCGTGTTTGACGTGGAGAGGAATTTGCTCGAGGGTGGTCTAGACCGTCGCAGACCGGATGGGGGAGCCGTCGGAACCGATCGATAAGCTAACGNTCTANTAACTGCCTATTAGACCACCGTCTACTTGGATCGCACTGCCAGTAATGTAGCTTGCGGCTTCNGACGCAAGAAATACGGCAAGGTTNGCGAGTTCGTCTGGCTGTCCNAGNCGGCCTAGAGGAATCGTCTGAATCGCGGCCGACCGGACAGCTTCAAAGGATTGATNAGAGCGTNCNGCGTCTGCGCGATCAAGTTCGTCGACNCGCTCGGTTGATAGACGTCCCGGTGCNATGACGTTTACTAGGATGCCGTCTTTGGCTAGCTCCTTCGATAATGTTTTAGCCGTTCCTAACACGGCCATTCGCATNGCATTGGAAAGCACGAGACCTGGAATCGGTTGACGGATTGANGAAGAGGCGATTGTGAGNAGTCGTCCGTANCCCGTCTTCTTCATTTCAGGTGCNGCAGCGCGGGCTAGTTCTACGAANCTCATNAGATTNAGGTCAAAGGCTGTCGTCCACTGGTCTGTNGACACCTCTGACGANTCNCCGGCTGGTGGACCACCAGCNTTATGCAATGCGATTTCAAGGCCNCCGTAAAGTGTGACGCACGTTTGTACGAGTGTGTACGCCGTGTCCCGTTGGCTAACATCGGAAGCGACGGGATGGACACGCGTTCCAGCATCCGCACGAATACGTTCAGCGGCTTCATTGATACGAGCGTCATCNCGGCTNGTGATGACTAGGTCGCATCCCTCTCTNGCTAANCCCAACGCNCATGCNTACCCNANCCCTCGGCTTGCAGCATAAACCAANGCNCGTTTACCTTTTAGACCGAGTTGCACGAGTGNTNACCTCCATTCCAATCAAGAANCATGTCNCTCAANCCNTTCGACACTTCAGNGNGNTCTCTCAAATAAGTTGGGNGATTCGATTCANGGACTAGTTGNTGCATATAAACGCNGGTATGNCNTGTAATTGGTGATTACTTCACGTACAAACCGACGTGTTTCACTATACGGGATTGAATCAACAAATTGATCTTCACGAAGTCCATCGGCAGCCTGCCACCACACGGCCGCTAAGTCTTCGCCTGCATTATAGGAAGCTGTAACCGGAGCGACGGCACCCTCAAACATTGTGAGTAATCTTCGCATGAGCGTAGCCCCTAAGCGNGTATTCACGCGTGGTTGGAGGAGGACTGCTTCNTCTAGANGGACGTNTTGGAGNCCTGCTGNTACNCGGAGCTCTTCAGCTGTGTAGGGCATGATCTGCATTAAACCGAGTGCNCCAACCAAAGANCGCGCATTGGGATCGAAACGTGATTCCTGACGCATGAGTGCATAGAGTAGCAAGGGATCGACACCTGTGGNTTCGCCGGCATCTTCCACGTCNCTTAGGAAGGGACGCGGGTAAACGAGNTTCCAGAAATCATCTGGTAACCCTTTCGCTGGTTGACGNAGGAACTGGCCGAAATGGTTCACGAGAANGTTNATTCCTTGATTGTAAGCACCTGCATTTGCCAAGGCGCGTACAGTGACNAGGGCGAGNGCTTGGTCGCCACGCTGACGTTCCAGTAGTTTTCGAACAGAATCTGCAGCGTCTGCANCCAGACCAGCTTGCGCAAGNATTGAGGCAGCTTTAAATTCNGGTTGCTGNGTCGTAGAAGCCGAAAGCTTTAAGACAGGAAAANTGATTGTCCGTGTTTCTGGAACAAAGGTTTCGGNGTTTGCACNGNGGCGCAGNTCCTGCAGGCGTTTTNTGGCTTTNAGCCCGTAGTAGTGATACGGAAACCGTTGTTGGAGTGTTTGGAACAGCTTNATAGCNTGNTCCTCACGGGACAANCGGTGTTCCGCAATGCCANACCAATANAATGCTGCTGGTTCAAGATCNCCNGTNGGNTTTCNCTGCAGCAGTCCACGGAGGTTCAGGGCAGCNCGTTCGAACTGGCCAACGCGAATTGCGGCCACACCGGCNCGCCATAGGACNGNACGGCGATCGGAGGCNTTCTCAGTCATGCGGTACAGCTCNCGATAGACTGCCAGACCTTCNTNNATTTCGCCGACCGCGACCAGATAAGCCGCGAGTAAGGTTCCGGTNCTGCGACGAATAGTCGTCGANGTTCCAGGGNTCCGNCCTGACCACAGANCATGACCTAGGTTTTTAACTTCGTCAGTTTTCGCTTCTCGNACNGCCAAGCGAAATCGTGTCAGACGAACACGCGGCAGTTCTTCGTGTGTTGGGTACTGCNTCGCAAATTCCTCACAGAGNCGTNTCGCTTCNGCATTAGCCCGCATGGCATANAACGTCTCGATTCTCTCGAGTTGGATGACCGCGTTCTGTTCNCGATCAGGGTTGTTATCATTCCAATCCTCGATCAGTTCAAGGGCTGNTTNATAGCGTGCTTGATTGCGAAGACGCTTCNCGTGTTCTTGGTACTGAGTGTTGCTTAATGGTNTACGTGTNGTGCCNGTNGNNCNAACAAGAAGATTTTCTGCAGAACGGGCAGCTATAAAGCCATCGGCCGTCCTACTCAAGGTTTGNNCCTCACGGTACAGTGTTAGNGCACGTTCAACATTACCAGNCGCCGCCTCGATGCCAGCAATACCGAGCCGAGCCCGGTCAGCTGAACGGCCTGAGGTGCGAAGTCGCAGGGCCAGACGGTACATAGNTATTGACTCTTGCGCGATTCCATTNTNGTTATAGGTGTCNGCAATGTTGAGTATNAAGTCGAGATGTTCTCGCTCNGGTTGATTATTGGTTAATAACTGCAGGTATTTATGTGCTTGNGCGGCGTNACCCTGACTCGTTAGATGTNTGATTACGGTCGTGAGAGCGAANTGANGTAATGCAGGTTCNTCTTCGGCAATCGCGAGCAGNAGCTGCCTGCTTTCGGTGTATCGTTCCANTTCGNCTAAGAGACTTGCTTTCAACACTCGTGCTGCAATTGGTGCCGTTGATTGTGGGGTTCCACTAANGANCTCGTCNATCATTACTAGGGCTGCCAGAGCATTATCAGTATTTCGAACCTNGANCACCTGAGGATAATTGGTGAAAGGGAGCCGTATTTGTTCACTAGCGACTACNGGCGTTGCTAGCAAGTTCCAGNTCAGCACCCAAAACGTTACCAAGNGTCCCATCGCCTGACCGTTGAGGNTCNNAGTGNGTCTANTCATGACGCTAAAGAGTACCATGCTTCCGATTTCNAATTCTTGTATGGNTCCGCGCCGCTANGTTTTCCATGNGGCATATCTTTGCACTGGTTGGCTGGTCGACGTGTTCCAAAGACGTTACAATGTCCGCAGGAATGGGCGTCACCCATCTTCGTATGTGCCCGTAGGCGTCGGGAAAGANAGTCGATACTTAAGCAGGGNGCACCACAATCGATAGGAGAAGNTTTGTGCATATCACATCAGGAAAACTTGCAGGTATGAAGGCAGTTTCGAACGACCGTGGCGTAATCGCCGCTGCTGCGATGGATCAACGTGGCTCCTTAAAAAAATCTTTGGCTGCGNAAAAGGGTGGCGATATTACGGACACGATGATGCAGGAATTTAAGGCAGTTGTTGCAGAAGTATTGACACCACACGCTAGTGCAATTCTNCTNGATCCCCAATGGGGACTCGAAGCTTCNAAGCAGCGANCGAAGAACGCCGGATTACTGCTGGCTTACGAATCAAGTGGNTACGACAANACCCANCCTGGNCGGTTATCTGGTCTTTTGCANCACTGGTCTGTGAAGCGCTTACAAGAGCAAGGCGCAAATTGNATCAAGATTTTGTTGTACTACTCACCATTCGAAGATAAGGCGATCAACGAGGAGAAGCATGCATGGATTGAACGGATCGGGGATGAGTGCAGAGCAAACGACATTCCGTTCTTTCTTGAACCCGTTGGTTACGATCCTAGTGGTGGNGATGANAAGGGACCTGAATTTGCCAAGATCAAACCCGAAGTGGTCAAACTCAGCATGGCAGAGTTTACGAAGGAACGTTACGGCGTTGATGTGATGAANGTGGAAGTGCCAGTNAATATGAAGTGTGTCGAGGGTGCTCAGGCCTTCGCNGGGACGAAGGCTTATACCCAGGATGANGCGATGGAGCATTTTCGAGCAGCTGCAGCGGTTGCCACGAAGCCGTTTATCTATCTTTCAGCGGGTGTGAGTAATGCGGAGTTNACCGAATCACTNCAACTTGCGACTGACTCTGGNGTCAAGTTTTCNGGAGTATTGTGCGGACGTGCAACTTGGAAAGAAGGAATTCCTGTTTATGCGAAANAGGGCGTCAGNGCGTTTCGGACTTGGCTTGAAAGTGAAGGGGTTGCCAACATCAACAANGTGAATGACCGGTTGCAAACAGCCAGTCCATGGTACGCGGCGTATGGCGCCGATTCAGCTGACGCCTTGGCATAAGGTGGATTGCTGTGATTAACACCGCGTTGATCGCGATTCACGCCTGATTATTTGCATTGATGCGTTACGTTTATCACGCTCACGTGCTGAAGGCGCTNGAGGGCCATGGGTTACAACCGACGGCCTCGACACCACCTCAACTGGTCAAGGATCACNTTACTAACCTCTACTTGTACGAATTGCGAGGTCTCCGAAAGCGACTGATGCGCAAAGAATTTCCGAAGNATGAGTATGCANGCTTGGTGGAGAATNTGCGGCAGCGTTACACCCTAATGTCCTTAGCGAGCAATCGCTGGGCGACNGAGTCNGGCTGAACCCTGATGAGAGACCGNGAGTGGTCAGGACTGNTCGGTTCGTTGGTGGTAGCTCAGGTCATCTTCAAGAGTGCCACACAGATGAATCTGNAGACCNAGTTCNTTGGCCATCGACGCNTTGGCAATCAATGCTTGCAAGGCNGTAGTCGNATTCGGAGCATAAGCGACTTGGACGTGGTTCGCCTTGTGTTTAGCCATCAATTGATCACGGCTGACCCCGTAGAGCACCGCATGCATGATGGGCCATTGGGGAGTCGTNAGATTCCAACGCCGTTCCGTTTCCTCATCAGGGAGTCGAACGACACCACCACGGCCGATGTCCATGTGGAGCATGTTGNTTTCGATATAGATCCGGCTCCAGACGATNTCACCCGGCTTGCTAATGCCTTTTAGGGTTGAACCGCCAAGTGGAAAATACATGGGCGGCTGACGTTCCCCAANAGCTCCTCGGTAGCCGTCAATGAAATGATTGGCGGGTGCGGCGCCTGAGATCTCGAACACCCACACGAATTCGTNNACACCNTAATCGTGNACGGCTTCACCCCANCGAACATCATGAAGTGTCGTTGAAGGGTCGAGCCCGAGGTTCGTCCAGACTCGATTGGTGAGGATCGCATCGACACCNGCACACTCGTCNACTTCATTGAAATGCGGGATCGCCGAAGCTGCGAANACTTCGTTGCCCTNTGCATCTTGCACTGGTGGTCGGTCCAGGTTGTTTAATAANCCTTCAGCGAGGTCGGATGAGACACAGATATCCTTGAGTCCTTGCTGATATTGAATACCGATGGCTGCNCACCCAAAGTCAGCCGCGAGTCGAGCAGCTGCGTCATACATCTTGAGTCCTTCGAGNACCTGNGCTTGGGTTAGATGNTGGGTCTCGTCCTGCCCGAATCGAAACTGCATGCCACGGTTGAGNAGCCANTCGAGATGGGNGGTAGCGGTGCTGTCTGGCACGTCACGCATCGCNGCGTACAGTGCTGATTGACTNAGACGTTCNTTAAAGATNCCGAGAGGGTGGAGCAGGTGGTCGGGAATGATCGCATTNAACATCCCCATGCAGCCTTCGTCAAAGACTCCGAGGATGGCTTGGTCGGTACGCAACGTTACGGCGAGTGCGCGTCCTCGTTGTTCGTACTCGGCAAGTGCCAGCGGCCACGTCTGATCGGCCAGTGCACGAACGTGACCAAGTTCATGGGTAAATGCGCCGGACTGTATCCAGTCACTCAGGCATCGACGCGCGAAGTCATCCTGAAAATCTTCACTCCAGATCGTGCTGTACGGCACCCCGGCTTTCGTCAACGAACCATTCAGGTTAAGTAGTCCCACGAGGCCAGGCCATTCGCCACTCCAGTTCGCTAAAGTGAGAATTGGCCCTCGGTGTTTGCTCAACCCAGCCAAGATGTGACTGGTGTACTGCCACACAGCGGTAGCGACCACTAGCGGAACGTCTGGATCCAGTCGTCGAAAGATGTCCATTCCATAGGCTTGCCCATCAATGAAGCCATGGCCCTTATCAGGAATGAGGTCATGTGCACGGGTGACTGGGCGACCGAACTCGGCGAAGACCTGCCCGATCGTGGTTTCCAGGGCGGCTTGGGCTGGCCAGCACCGTTGGTTCGCGGCGAGCCGAGAGTCTCCACTGGCGATGAGATGAACCGGTCGTTCGTTGTTCATAACGTACGTATCTGGGTAATTAGACCATGAGCGTTACGACTTTCTGTAGCATACCCGACTTATCGTCGTCCTACGGTTTCCAGACTCCACTCAGTGTAAGATGACAAGAGAGGTTCGGTTTCGCATCCCGTGGCTGGAGAGAAAGGATTACGATGAACGACCCCAAGGAAAAGCCCTCTGGTTCGAAGGCGCCCGCGTTCGTGCCAGACTTGCTTGAGCATGGCGCCCCGCGTCGCGGACAATCGCAGACCTTAGACAGGCGGTTGTTTATGCAGCTCCATGTGTTTACTGATTCTCCGTGGAATCTTAACGACGATGTTCGTTTTACCACAAAAGTGTCGGAGTACGTTGACCGAGGCCTTGAAGTTGTCGTCTATACGAATGTGAATGACCCTTGCGGGATTGGCGTGCTGGTAATGTCTGAAGACCCGGGAACGTTACATACAACTTCGATTGCCTTATTCAATGAATCACCGTTTACTGATCTGACACCAGTACCGGATTTCACAATGCTTGGTCGGACTTATTCGGCTGGGCGTGAAGCCGATCTAGAAGATTTCCTATTGCACAAGCCTCGACGGAATGCCTTGAACCCGGAACACCCGTGGGCCATCTGGTATCCGCTCCGCAGGTCGGGCGCGTTCAACCGTCTTGAGAAAGCCGAGCAGGGTCGGATGCTGGTGGAGCATGCGCTGATCGGACGCGCCTACGGTGAAGCAGGCGCGGCCACAGATATTCGGCTGGAGTGTCACGGTCTCGATCGTGACGATAACGAATTCGTGTTGGGCATTGTCGGGTCGGAGTTGTATCCCTTGTCCAAGTTGATTAAGGATATGCGCAGTACGCGCCAGACCTCTGAATTTATCGAGAAGATGGGCCCGTTTTTTATCGGTCGTGTCCTCTACCAAAGCCCGTTACTCGCTGACTCACACACGGGATAACGGTAATCCAACGTTAGAGATCCGAAAGTTAAAGGAGCGAGATGGCGACGTGTGCGGAGGTGCTTGCGCAGACACTCAAGGATGGTGGCATCACTCGGATGTACGGCCTACCAGGTGGCGAGATCCTCGATTTTGTTGAAGCGGCTCGCAAGGTCGGGATTGAGTTTCTGCTGACGCGCCACGAAGCGACTGCCTCCTTGATGGCAGACGCCACCGGTCAGATGCAGCGCCGGCCCGGCGTGTGTGTCTCGACTTTGGGACCTGGGGCCGTGAATATGACACTTGGGGTGGCGAACGCCTTTCTTGACCGCGCACCCATGATTGCCATCACGGCAGCGACTGCGACGGCGGCACAGCCCTACGCAACCCATCAAAATCTTGACTTGAATGCCGTGTACCGTCCATTTACAAAGATGTCTATCACATTGAATGGGGAAGACACCGCAGCGAAGGTGCGCCAGGCCTTCTGTTGCACGCTTGAACCGCGTATGGGACCGGTGCACATTGGCCTGCCCAGTGACGTCAGTCGCCAACCAGATCGGCAAAGTACGGACCCCTTAAGTGTGGCCCTCCTGCCAGAGCCTGTTGCTCCAGCTTCGACTGAAGCGATCGATCGAATGGTGCAGCATCTTCACCAGGCGCGGCGTCCTGTGGTGCTTCTCGGTCTGGACCTTAACCCGGAGACGGATGTGGAAGCNGTCCGCCGCTTNGTTGAGGCGTTTGGCGCGCCNGTNTTCGTGACNCCGAANGCCAAAGGNCTCCTGCCAGAAGATCANCCACAGTTTTTTGGCGTGTGCTGCGGGGTCTCCGGNGATGGTGTCATCGTCGATTTTCTGAGTACCGCTGATCTGTTGGTGGGNGTCGGCTTTGAGCCCGTCGAGTCCGANAANTTATGGCATCAAAGCNTACCNNTCGNGTCCNTTGGTCCGCTATCAATCGCGGCGGGNGAGTTTAANCCCGNTNTTGAACTGGTGGGCGAGGTGCGGTCCTCGCTTGATGCGCTNGCNNGGATTTCCTGGTCACAGACTGGCTGGAGTGAATCATNGNTGACGNNATTNCAAGCAACGCTGGCGGATGTGTTGACGCCNNCAGAACAACTCGATCATGGGCTGTCNCCGGTGGAAGTGACGCGNTGCCTCCGGCAAGTNTCNGCCGCGGATACGATTNTGACGACGGACGTCGGNTCGATCAAATTTGTNACNACACAGGCGTGGACCACGTTTNCGCCGTTTTCNTTTTTTGAATCCAACGGCCTGTCGTCGATGAGTTACGCGTTTCCGGCNGCNATGGCAGCGACACTACAGTATCCGGACCGNCCNGTNCTTTGTACGATTGGTGACGGNGGCTTCGGNATGACACTAGGGGATGTCGAGACCTGTGTTCGAGAAAAACTCCACTTCGTGACGGTTGTATTTAANGANCANTCGCTGAGTCTNATTCAAATTGCCCAAGCCCGACGGGGTCTCACTGAACGCGGTGTCCGCTATGGCNCCGTCGACTTTGCGGCNGCNGCNGCNGCGCTTGGCGCATGGAGTCNGCGCGTNACGTCNCTTGANGAGTTGGCTGAAGCCGTTCANGCGGGCCGNATGAGTAATCGGCCNGCNGTCATCGACGTACCGATTGATCCTCGCGAATATCAAGTGCATGCGGCACCNCCCAAGATGGTCTAACNCAGNGGAGACATTATGCAGGATGCCTTCAATNANGACTGTGAACCGTAACNAGACAGCGCGCNGTTATTGTTTGGTGTTGTNCGTCTCCTTGTTAGGGTCGTTCGCGATGGGCTGTGGNCCNACCGCTCCNGTTGTCGAAGANNCATCNGAAGANGNGATTTCGACGGCGGTGATGGATNCAGCTGTNCTAGATGCNCAACTGGATGAGNTGCTGAAGGCCGGTCAGGATGACGGGATGGAAGTGAGTGTCTGGGTGGGTGGACNCGAGGATGATCCNTGGTATGNGCGNAACGCAGAAGTGTGGCGACCGGTCGCNAGTGCAATCAAGGTCGCCTACCTCATCGAACTGTTTAACACCTATGCNGACCAACTNGATGGTGTGCTCGAGGGCGCTGNAG
The DNA here is from genome assembly GCA_002696705.1 of Woeseiaceae bacterium. GTDB lineage: Bacteria > Acidobacteriota > Vicinamibacteria > Vicinamibacterales > UBA823 > UBA8106. The sequence continues at coordinate 55,226 of NZSH01000022.1, forward strand.
AGATTGTNACTGATTCCACCCATCCGGCCATTGCGCATTTTAATGATGAACAGCAGNCTGACATTCGGGACCATCTAGCGAACGCCACGGTTCGNGAGGTCGGANANATGATGATCCGTGGTGTTGGGGTGTCGAACGCNGTCTACAATGCGGCGGCGAATGTNACCACGNCTGTCNTAGGCGGTCCAGCANNGCTNACTAAGNTCATCCATGNCCGCGACCCAGCGTTTGNTGGCCTCGNATCACGGCGCTACATGCAGGCTGATCGNGTTNTCAACGGTGACAATGAGGCNACGGCAGCTGCGTTGGNNGTGGTTCTGCAGCNGNTCGCATTNCGNAGGGTGCCGAAGACCGATGCCGANACAACTCAAGCGATGTGGGANATCCTGCANGTTCCTGAAGACGCNGGGNCAACCGGTTCGCACTACTTCAAGAGTGGNTCNNTGGACAGNGATCCTTTGACNCGAATCCGTTCGGGTTTNTGGGAAAGTCCGACGGGAATCGTGGTGTATGTGGTGATGGTAGAGCAACCGAATCCTGGGTCNNGGACACGCGAAGAAGCAGGGCTCCACCTGGCNGACGTGAGTGTGGNTGTGACAGATGCCGTNCTGNCCGCNGCCCGAATGGGACANTGAGNGTNTTACGGGTCAGGAGATATGACNGGATGACCAACGTCAGGTCGGTTGTCCGGTATGAAACCATCACGATTTGGCATTTTGATTAATGGCAATGTAGTGGCATCAAGGAGTTGGTCTTCNGCGACGAGTTCGTTGAGAAANAGAACATAGGCGACCGTCGAATACACATCGTCTGGTGACATCGTGCCAGGGGTTTCGAACGGCATCGCNCGGTTAATGTAGTCCCACAATGTGGGCGCGTAGGGCCAGAAGCTGCCAACCGTTTTAAGTGGGGTATCACTGGCCAGCGTACCCTGTCCCCCCACNAGAATATCGTGAGGGCCCTCTCGGCCACTTGCGCCATGGCATTCNGTGCANCGAACGCTATAGATATTTNGACCTTCGGCGGCCGTNCCACTTCCCGNTGGGAGACCCTCTCCATCTGGTGTCACACTAATATCCCAAGCCGCAATTTCCTCNGNTGTCGGTGTCCGGCCNATGTTGAACAGTTGAGAGGTGGGNTGTGATTGTGCNGTAAGGGAACCTGAGAGCACGATTACNAGTAGCGACGCGATTCGNANGCTACACATGAACATTGCGTACGGTCCCATCNGAGAGCACTTTCCAGCTTTGGATACCATTGTAGTGATAAGAGGACTTGGTACCACGCGCCGCGATTAANTGGTCNCGGGTTGGCTGCACGTAACCAGTCTCGTCGGTGCATCGAGACTGCAGGACTGNTTCGCGGCCATNCCAGTTCCAATCGAATCGAAANCGGGTATGAGCNANGGGTAACACNGGGTCCTGCAGTCNGGCNTCTTGCCAGGAGNNTCCACCGTNTNTGCTGATNTCTACCTTNGTGATTGTGCCGCGACCCGACCATGCCAAACCCGTGATTTCGNAGAAGCCAGGACCAGGTAAGTGCTGTCCTCCAGAGGGTCGTGTAATCAGNGATTTNGCATCCATCATNAAACTGAANTGCCGCGCTTCGCCAGTAGCCAGGAGATCGGTGTACTTGGAGGTTTCGTCCTTCGTCATGTACGGCTGATCNACAATTTTTANACGTCGCAGCCATTTCACGTTNATGTTGCCTTCCCATCCTGGTACGAGCAACCGTAACGGGTATCCCTGCGCNGGACGTAAGGCNTCNCCNTTTTGTGCGTAGGCNACAACGGCATCGTCGTAGGCCTTAGCCAANGGCAGACTGCGGGTCATCTTGCANGCATCGGCACCCTCAACCAGAATCCAGCTCGCNCCCGACTGTACTCCGATCTCATTAAGCAGTACTGACAACTTTACGCCGGTCCATTCACTACAGCTGGTNAGTCCGTGAATCTGCTGNGCCGTTCTGTCAGNTGCATCGCCCCAGTGAATACGACCATTNCCTGAACATTCGACAAAATTAATCTGAGAATGCGAAGGAAATCGTTTAAGTTCCTCAACTGTCAAGATCAACGGGCGCTCNACCATTCCGTGCAACAACAGCCGATGCTCGGTTGGATCGATGACCGGAATACCTGCATGATGACGCTCGAAATGCAGNCCAGCTGGNGTAATTATTCCTTCCAGGTCTTGTAGAGGTGTTTGGCTACCATTATTTTCCTGAGTTAGCGAGTTCCTGAAAAGNCGANCNGTTTTTTCAAATTGAGAACGGAGGCCGTANTCGCTGACCGGGCCACCCAGAAAGGACGGTCCTGNTTGAGNAACGCTCGAGGAGGGTCGACAACCAANCAGTAANCCACTCAGTGCGGCTCCCAATTGCAAGAATTTCCGTCGACCGNGCGCTAGCNGTTCGGCAGCGGATACAGGATTACTCATGTGCGGCTCCTTGACCTGAAGTGNTTTCCACAGNTCCTTCATTACTATGTTCCTATGGAAAGCAAAGGGANGCAACTGCTCTAAATGTNAGAAGAGNATTNCGGTCGAACGACTTGTCAGNGATGTGGTAACTTGTGGTGCANTCAGGAATCAATNCGGTATGACTGTCAAACTCATCCAGTTGTTATNTGTAAGCATCATAATTGGGATGGCTCCTTGGTCGGAAGCCGGTTTATTGCAGNCTGTTTCCACGCCACGGGTGAGCGTCAGCCATCAGGCGCGGTCNATTCAACCNGGTGAGGTNGTTGAACTNGTTGTNTCAGCGACTCAGNCNGTGGNAAGTGTCNANGNGACGGCCTTCGAGCAGTCAATTTTGCTGTATCCNAGNTCCGGTCAAATGGTCTGGCGAGGTTTGATCGGTGTCGACCTCGATGTGGAGGTGCGAGAGCATTTGGTGAGTGTCACGGTCATAACCGCGGACGATACCCCCGTACACGTGCGTTATCCACTCACCGTGGTACCAAAACAATTTGCAACACGACAATTGACGGTGGCACCCCAATACGTCAATCCTACGCCAGAGGCGTTGGCGCGTATTCAACAGGAAGCCGCTCGTACAACGACAATTTTTGAAACGCAAACCCCGCAACGTGTCTGGCGAGGTTCCTTTCTCGCGCCGGTGCCGGGCAAAGCCACGAGCAGTTTCGGTCGCCGCAGTGTCTTTAACGGTCAACCGCGAAGTCCTCATAGTGGTGCTGATTTCCGTGCAATAGAAGGCACACCGGTCACTGCACCTAATAGAGGACGGGTCGTGCTGCGGTCGGATCTCTATTTTTCTGGTAACTGCGTGATTCTGGACCATGGTCTCGGTCTCTATTCGTTTTTCGCTCATTTATCTGGATTTGCGGTAGCGGAAGGAGACCTTGTAGATGCTGGTGATGTCGTGGGCTACGTTGGGGCTACCGGTCGTGTGACGGGTCCACATCTCCACTGGACCGTGAGGCTAAATACGGCACGTGTAGATCCCTTGTCACTCATGGAAGTGTTGTTCGACGACAGTGCGACATATTGATGTTTGTGCGTTTGAGGTGAGCTACGGCAGGGTCCAAGTTTCGTTGGTACTGCTGTGCGGGAGTATTAATTATGAAATGGTTGAATGATGACGTTACCGTTTGATGAACTTTCACTTGTGGCGTGTACAAGGGCGCTCGTAAGGATTCCTAGTGTGCTGGGCCACGAAGAGGCGATGGCGATTCGCGTGCGCGATGAAATGCAGAAACTCGCGTTCGATGCGATTGAGACGGACGAGGCTGGCAACATCATCGGGGTCGTGAATGGCGCCACGTCTGGCCCCACCCTGTTATTCGATGCTCATATGGATACCGTGGATGTTGTTCCCCGTGAGGTGTGGGCGCATGATCCATTCGGTGCGGAACTCGTGGATGGAAGAATCTACGGACGAGGTAGTTCAGATATGAAGGGTGCACTGGCCGCCATGTTACACGCTGCGGGTTGCGTAGATCGGGAGAGGTTAAGAGGTCGTATCGTGGTCTCCGCTTCCGTTGGTGAAGAGCAGATTGAAGGTGCGGCACTGCGGTGTGTTATGGATCGTTACCATCCAGACTTCGTAGTCATAGGCGAATCGTCCAATTTAAATTTGGTTCGGGCGGGTCGAGGGCGAGCCGAGTTCATACTGAAGTCCCACGGTCGACCATCTCATGCCTCCAGTCCTGCTCAAGGTCTCAATGCTGTGCACGAGATGTGTAGAGTAATTGCTGAGATTGAAGCACTCCAAATGTCGGCGCACTCGTTTGTTGGAAGTGGCGTGATGTGTTTGACCGACATCATTTCGATTCCTTATCCAGCCCATTCTGTTGTACCGAGCGGCTGTCAGGTGACTTACGAACGCCGTCTGATTCCAGGTGAAACACGCGAGGCCCTGGGCGATGAATTACATGCGGCCTGTGAACGTGCGAACGCTGGGGACACGACCATTGAACTCGCTTCAATTCACTATAAGACTTATACCGGCATTGAGTGGCGTGAAGAGAAATGGTATCCGCCATGGGAACTGTCCGAAGACTCTTCCTTTGTCCGAAGTGCCAAAGCTGGTCTCGATGCGGCTGGATTCAGTCCGTCGTTCGCGAGCTATCAGTTCTGCACGAATGCGGCATATAGTGCTGGGGTTGCTAATGTTCCAACGATTGGCTTCGGACCGTCATCAGAACATCTCGCTCATATCACTGATGAGTATCTCGAAGTCGCGCAACTTACTGGCGCCTGTCGAGGGTATATGGCAATTAGCGAGAGCGTGCTGGGCCGTCACCAGTAGGGACTAGTAATGGAGCACCTAGCTCCGCACGTTCAACTGGATAGCGATATTTTCGCAGCAATTCATACAGTACAACCCCACCGGCAGTGGCAACATTCAGTGACCGTTTTCGTCCCAGCATGGGGATCTGTACATGTGTCTCACAAAGATCGAGTAATGCAGGACTTGTTCCTTCAACTTCGTTGCCAAACAACAGGCAAACCGGAAAAGATGGTTGCCACTTGAAGAGGTCGACGGCCGACTCCGTTGTTTCAACAGCGACCAGTTCGTATCCTCTTCCTCGAAGTGTCTGAAGTGTTGCAACAGGATCAGGAGTACGCTCCCATGCGACTGTAGTTTCTGCTCCGAGGGCCGTCTTTGTGATTTCTTTGTTGGGCGGTGACCCTGTATAGCCTGAGAGGTAAAGCGTTTCGATACAGACTGCATCGGCCGTTCGAAAAAAAGCCCCAACGTTATATAGGCTCCGCACGTTGTCTAGTATGAGAGCGACTGGTAATTCGGCGAGGCGTTCGTGCGTAACGGACTTACTCATTTTTAAGTGCGGGCTGTGTTTACCTGTTTGGTAATGCTCAAGAGAGAATGGCGCGAAGGCCGCTGGCTAATCTGGATGCTCCTTCGCGCGCTGACTCGTAGTCGAGCGCACCATAGGAGATTCGCAGCGTACAACTATCTGTGATGCCAAAGGTAGTGCCCGGCATGACGGCGACTTGATGTTCGTGAATTAATCGGGTCACGAGTTCTAGTGCGCCGATAGTTTTATGTATGCGCACTAGGTAGTACATGGCACCCGTCGCAGGAGGGACTGTGCACAGGTCGGACAACTGGCTCAACTCGTCAAGGAGAACTTGGCGTGCTTTGGCCAGTGCTGGAAGGTGCAGACGGCAGTACGAGGCACCGGCTGAGAGAGCACCCAGTGCCGCGCGCTGACTTGCGGCAGGAGGCGAAATCAGGACGGTATCTTGAATCTTGTCCATCGCTCCACTAAGTGCTTT
>NZSH01000023.1 GCA_002696705.1 Woeseiaceae bacterium
GGCTAGAGCGAGCCGTTCACCGGCGTCTAGCCGATCCGCGATATTGAGCAGCCCGGATTTAGCGAGGCGTGTACGCATCGTTTTATTTACGGATTTACTCCTTATGGATTCTTATCATCTCATGAGTGTTGTGCTCACTGAAACACATAGATTGGCCGTGCTATACTCAGGCCACAAATCGACGCTTCCCAGTGGCTGTTGGGAAGTGGGTGAAAATCCCACACGGTCCCGCCACTGTTAGCGGGGAGCGAGTCAGCGTTGTGTTCTTGGCCATCAGAACATCACTTGTATGAATCAGTTTCAGGCTGACTCATATGAGTTAGATGTGGATACCAAGAGCCGCCACTGTGCTCAGAGAAAGCATGGGAAGGCGTAGTTGATTCGTGTCGATCCGCAAGTCAGGATACCTGGCTACTGGGCTTCGTCCTTTCTGCCTGTTGGACTTGACTTCAACAGGTAGGTTCGGCGCGTGGTTACGCCGAGAAGGAGTCCATGTCGCACTTTACACCTACCAGACCATATTTTTTGACCAGCCTGCTGGTTTTCCTGGGCTTGTATCAAATGTTGGAGCATGGCGCATCGTTAGGGTTATCGCACTGGACACCCAACGTTCCTAGGGAGATCTATATTGCTCAGTATCGTTGATCTATCGTACTCGTACGGTGCGCAACCCGTATTACAAGACATCACCCTGACCATCCAGCCAACTACAGTGGTTGGCATTCTCGGTCCAAATGGTTCAGGCAAAACCACCTTACTGCGATTGTTATCAGGAATGCTGACACCGCCCAGTGGACGAGTAGAAGTGAATGGCGTTAACCTGCAAAACATTCCTCGGAGTTTATTGGCAAGACAGATGGCAGTCGTGCCTCAAGAAACCCACGTAGCGTTCGATTATTCGGTCTTAGAAATTGTTTTAATGGGACGTTATCCACACCTGCAGCCGTTCGAAACTGAAGGACCCAACGATCTAGCGATCGCGAGAACGGCCCTCGCCCAAACCGGCACTGCAGCATTGGCCGATCGGTCCTTCATGACACTGAGTGGAGGAGAAAAACAACGGGTTATTATTGCGAGCGCCCTAGCACAGTTCGGACACTCACCTGTTGATGTTCCTGTGGAATTAGCACCAGAAATCTTGCTACTGGACGAACCGACTGCATCACTCGACCTCGGATACCAAATGGAGATCGGTGCAACACTTCGGCAACTGAACGCTAATCGTGGCATCACGATGATCGTTTCAACTCATGACCTCAATTTCGCCGCTAGCATTTGTCAGAATGTGGTTTTGCTGCGCGATGGTCGAATACTAGCTGCAGGTGAACTGGACACTGTCCTTANTCCCAAGAATATTTCGCGACTCTACGACGTTGACGCGTCGGTCGACCGCCATCCACTAAGTGGTCAACTCAGCATTGTGCCATTCAGGCGACAGTNACCGNCNTCAGTNGCATCGCAATATTCTTCCTCCNAANAATCAANGTGATCGNGCAGTAATTCTAAATNCGAAGCATCNNATGATACTGAACCACAACACGAAAGCCTCTCAAGGAGCCTCAANCGAGGCGCAACCCCCAATTCGNTGGCGACTGACCGTCACTTGGCTTAGTTTTGGAAGCCTNATGATTCTCACNTTACTCATCGCACCTCTCATTGGACCGACTTCAATCACANTNAGTTCAGTNATCGACCGTTCGCTTCCCTTCGTCGAAAATGTCGANGCGCAAATCTTTTTCATTGCCCGNCTACCACGGGCTCTGACTGGAGCNCTCGTAGGNGCNTCACTCGCTGCCGCTGGCGTTGTATTCCAAGCACTNCTTCGTAATCCNTTGGCAACGCCATACACCCTCGGAATTTCTGCAGGCTCATCGCTTGGAGCGATNTTGGTGATCACNTTTGGAGCNCCTGTCCTAGCNAGCGTCATCCCTGCGTTGCCACTTGCCAGCTTTCTGGGTTCACTTATGGCAGCNGGANTTGTGTACGCACTGGCTACCTTGCGACACCGTGATTTNTCNACAATGGTNCTNCTTCTTGCCGGTGTTACGATCAATTCNTTTTTTTCATCCGTAATCATGTTCGTTCAGTANTTGAATGACTTTACCCAAACCTTCCAGACGGTAAGGTGGCTGATGGGCAACCTTGATGTTAGTGGCTANCAGCCNATTCTNGCAGCGCTNCCGTTTACGTTANTCGCNTTTATAGGGTTCGCTTGGCTACCCAAGTCATTGAATCTACTNACACTTGGTGTTGATAGTGCAGCCTCNCGNGGCGTGGACGTGCTGAGAACTCAGCGTCTCGCCTTCTTGACTGCCTCACTGGCTACNGCCGCAGCNGTCTCTCTTAGTGGACCGATTGGCTTCATCGGCATCGTGATTCCNCATCTCGTGAGACTTCTTGTCGGTGCNGATCATCGCATTGTNATGCCTGCTTCGGCATGCCTTGGTGCTTCATTTCTCGTAGCATGCGATGTAGTAGCCCGTACGGTGATGNCNCCGCTCGAACTACCCGTTGGTATCATCACGGCCCTCATTGGTGGGCCATTCTTCCTCTGGNTACTGGTACGACGCCAATGACAAGNNTTAANCCAANAAGTTCTTCGATGCGNAGTTATAGATGCGCGAGCCTTGCACTTTTATTTGTNATCTCTTCTNCCACGGTCACATCNCAATCGTCTCCACCACAGCGAATAATTTCTCTGATTCCAGCAGTCACGGAAATCTTGTTCGCCATCGGTGCNGGTTCNCAGGTAATTGGTGTCAGCAACTATGATGTCTATCCGCCGGCCGCNACTCAATTGCCNCGNGTNGGTGGGCTTNTNGATCCTGCTGTCGAAANTATCCTGTCATTACNACCAGATTTAGTTATCGCCTACGAAACACAATTCACCCTACTCAAACAGCTANCCAACGCAGGNATTAATGTTTCCAGTTATACACATGGCACGCTTGACCATATCCTGGCAGGGATCCGTTCGCTTGGAGTGCANACTGGCCACGCCANCAGAGCAGAACAGGTCGCAAGACAGATCGAATCAGATTTNCANGGAATTAGNGCAAGAGTCGCTGGNCGTAATCGTCCTCGTACGTTGNTTGTTTTTGCTAAGGAACCTCTATCAATCCGTAATCTATTCGCTAACGGTGGAAAAGGGTTTCACAATGAAATGCTTGAAATAGCNGGATCGAANAACGTTTTCGCTGACACGCCNCGTCCATCAGTNCANGCTAGCACGGAAACGATTTTAGCTCGGGCTCCAGAAGTCATAATCGAAGTTAGAGCGGGCAACNCCCTAAAANCNACAGATATCAGAAGAGANNTTNCCGTATGGAACCTGCTTCCNTCACTTCCCGCTGTTCAANCAGGACGCGTCTACTTTCTGCAGGGTACGGACCTCGTCGTTCCAGGTCCGCGGATAGCNATGGCAACCGAACGCCTAGCTCGCGCNTTNCACCCAGACGCATTTAAACAATANTCGGGNATTCGACNTGATGAAAANGANCTGTANAGTCTAAGTAAATAGACTATTTNATAAATTCAACATCAATCGGCTTTGGAATCAGTCCACGCTCATAGGCCGTATTGAACAAGTGCCGGACTGCAGTTCTTCCACGCTCGCCATAATCGAGGGTNAGATCATTGACGTACATACCTACAAATGTATCTGTGCGCGTTTGNTCGAGCCCGCGTCCGAACTGCTGNGCGTACTCGATTGCNTCANGGCGATGGGACATCGCATAGGNNATGCTGTCGTGTAACATNCTGGATACGCGCTTCATNATAGGAGTNCCGAGGTCGCGGCGAATGATATTTCCGCCAAGGGGTAANGGNAGNCCGTCTGTTTCATCAGCCCACCATTCTCCTAGATCAACAATCTTGCGTAGGCCGTCATCAGCATAGGTTAACTGACCTTCATGAATGAGAAGCCCAGCATCCACTTCGCCACCNNTTACTGCTTCTTNNATTTGATCGAANGGGACTACAACATATTCAAATTCTGGTTCAAGGAGTTGTAGTACCAAATACGCAGTCGTTAAGGTNCCTGGAATCGCAACCTTTGCCCCCTTNACNGAAGATGGACCNTCTGGAGTCGTAACGACAATCGGCCCATACCTNTCACCCATACTCGCGCCGTGTGGAAGCAGGGCATAACGATCCGCTAAATGCGCNTAGGCGTGAAACGATACCGCCGTTACTTCGTATTGNCCCTCGAACGCCGCTCGATTTAAGGTCTCGATGTCGTCAAGTACTTGCTCAACCTCAAACCCGTCAGTAACAACGTTATTGCTAGCTAAGCCGTAGAACATGAACGCGTCGTCAGAGTCAGGACTGTGGGCAACTGTTATTTTCATGATTTTGAACTCATACAACTTGGTGTCAATCAGCAGCAGTNTTAGACGTCATCATCAGTTTCTTCTGTATAAGGATTCGACGCACGTTTAACCACAATAGTAAGACCAAACAACACTATCAAGAACGACGAGCCCAGACCTAAGTAGAGTCCTGGAGCAGCGATAGCTTCAAGTGACCCCTGACTGGTATTACCGCCAACCAGAGCAGAAGCCTGCTCAGCCGCCCAAGCACGTTCAGTCGCCATTCGCACCATCAGTCGCTCGACCACAAATAAGATCCCGAAGGCAAGCAGTCCTACAACTAGTAACGGATGCCTGGAGTTTTTTCTAGTAATAAGGCTTAGCGCTGCAAGCACTGTAGCCGATAGCCCAAGCCCCGCGATCCAAACACCCGACATGCCGGGAAAACCACCCAGGTTGTTTTCACCAACTACTACCCACGGTAAGAATGCACTCACCGTAAGTGTTACACCAGCTATCGCAGCCACATAATATCCCCGCATCGGATCGTGGCGAGCCGNCNGCAGNAGCGCTAATAGCCTCACNAATNTCAGTGTACCACGCAGTTGNCATACTCAATAGAAACTGTTGAGCGGAAGNAGNGTGAAATTATTGGAAAGTTNANCTCAGCTTTAGNTCTCAAACGCTAAATGACTCACCGCAACCGCATGAAGAGGTTGCGTTAGGGTTCTTAAATACCAGTGACTGCCCGAGCATGTTCGTATCACAGTCAAGCACAGTGCCATCCAAAAGTGCATAGCTCTTGGGGTCGACAAACACTTTGATGCCTTCAGCACTTTCGAAAACCTGATCATCGCTTTTTGGTTTAGATGCCCAGTCGTACACGTAACTAAACCCAGAGCAACCGCCAGCCTTAACCCCGATGCGTAATCCACCATCGCTGAATCCCTGCGCTAGCATTAATTCTTGAATACGCTTCGCAGCAGCAGTTGTAATCTCAATCATAGTCTCATCCTCAGACGCACCGAAACCGGTAACGCCAGATCTTATAGTGTCTGCTAATCTCGTTTTTTTCGATAATCCGCAATCGCTGCCTTCACTGCATCTTCAGCCAAAACCGAACAGTGCCGTTTCGACGAACTCAAATTTAGCGCCTTCTCAATATCTGCAGGTTTGATTGCCAACGCTTCATTAAGCGTTTGTCCCTTAATCCATTCAGTTACAATACTCGAACTTGCAATCGCAAACCCACAGCCAAATGTCTTAAACCTTGCTTCATTAATGATACCCGTCGCGGAGTCGACCTTAATCTGCAAGCGAGTCACCACACCATGTTCTGGAGACTCAACCAAACCTGTCCCAACGTCAATCCCATCCACCGGCAATGAACCCACGTTTCTTGGGTGTTGAACGTGGTCAATGACATCAGGCGAGTGTTTCATACAGGCAGCACCCTCCTCAACTACCGATCTCCCAGCCAACGAGCAACAATAGGGTCATCCTCTTCATGTGATACATCATCTTTACAAAGCGGTGATAGAGCACGTAGGTGTCGAACCATGTCGGCCACTTTATTCACGATATAGTCAATCTCCGCATCAGTGTTGTCGTGACTGAGGCCAAACCGAATGGACGCCCGTGCCAAGTTGTCCTCAACACCTAGCGCCTGAACCACATGAGATGGCGTATGACTTTCTGAAGAACATGCCGAACCAGATGACGCTGCGATATCATCGAGACTGATTAATAGCGCCTCACCATCCACACCAGTAAAGCTCACGTTTAAGTTGTGGTGAACACGCCGATCCATCGAGCCGTTTAGGCGAATATCAGACACTCGGTCGTTTAAACCATTCCAAAGCCGGTCACGCAACCGTTTAACGTAGTCGAGTTCCGTCATAAATTCTTTCGCACACAGTTCTGCTGCACAACCAAAGCCGACTATACCCGCTACATTTAAAGTGCCGGAACGCAGACCTTGCTCGTGTCCTCCCCCATAGATAAGTGGTTCGAGCGCAATCCGGTGATTTCCACCCCTGATATACAGCGCGCCGACACCTTTTGGTCCGTACATCTTGTGAGCCGACATAGACAAAAAGTCAACGCCAAGTTGATCGACCTCGACAGGTGTTTTTCCTAACGCTTGAGCAGCATCGGTGTGTAACGGCACACCGTGTGCCCGTGCCACTTTCGAGATATCGGCAATCGGCTGGATTACACCGATCTCGTTATTAACGGTCATCACGGTAATCAGAATAGTGTCTGGTCTAACAGCTCGGTCAAGTTCATCAATATCCACCAAGCCATCGGGCTGTACCGACAGATAGGTCACACGTCCACCCTGTTGTTGCACCATCTCACAGGGATCCAACACCGCCCGATGTTCAGTCACCACCGTTATGACATGATGGGGTTCGCCAGAGTGCTTCTTCGTGACACCTTGGATCGCAAGATTATTCGCTTCAGTCGCACCACTTGTAAATACGATTTCAGTAGCTCTTGCACCAATAAGGGTTGCTACCTGCGTGCGTGCAGTGTCGACTGCGTCAGCCGCCTGCCAACCAAAGTCGTGCGTACGACTTGCGGCGTTACCGAAGTGTTCAGTGAAGTATGGCAGCATTGCATCAACCACTCGCGGGTCCGTACGTGTGGTCGCATGATTGTCGACGTAGATAGGTTTCTTCACCATATGCAACTATCTTGAATAGCGGACATCTTAGAAGTGCTTCCGGCACACCTATAAGAACGCATTTTTCGACTTAGAAGCTATCGCTCAGCTATCGGTCTAAGCACTGTCTTATTCGAGGTAAGTAAAGCTTTAGCGGAAGTAAGAGGCAACACGCTTTCAGGCTTCATGTCAGTTGCCACATCAAGCACCGAATAGGCCTCAAGTGCGGCGAGGATCCGCTCCTTGATTCGCCATAACGGATCGCGTACGCGACACTTCGAATACTGCTCACAATCGTCCAATTCTTCTGAGCAGGCCGTTACCAACACCGGGCCGTCGATTGCCTGAATCACTTCGGCAACCGAAATAGTCGCCGCCTCACGCGCTAGATGGTATCCACCCCGAGTACCTTGGTGAGAAGCCAGCAAGCCCTGACGGGCAAGTCGCTGCAACACCTTAGCGAGCAGTTCAACGGGAATGTCGTACTGCTCTGCAATTTCCCTAGTACTCAACGCAACCGCGTGACCCTGGAGTGCTAAGTGGGTCATAGCCATCAGTGCGTAATCAGCCTTCTTGGATAGTCGAAGCATTTTGTCTCTAGTCAAATCCCAGAATAGTGTTACGCATTTCTCATTGCCGTTTTGCTAATTCTAGACTTCCAACAACCACCAATCAAACAGTANNGCGGNTTTCAGTATTTTGNTAGTGACGGATCGATCTGATCGATCCATGCCAAAATGCCACCCTTAAGATTCTTAGCATTACTAAAACCAGACTCACGAAGCAGTGTCACAGCCTTTGCNCTTCGAACGCCNGATCGGCAATGCACNATCAAGTTNCTCTGNCCTNCCAANTCGCCNANACGATTCGGCAGNTCTCCGAGCGGGATCAGNGTAGATCCNGAAATCGCGCAGATCTGGNACTCCTGTGGCTCTCGAACATCNAANAGGAAAAAGTCGTCAGANGTGTCGACCTTCTTCTTTAAGTCTTCAACCGTTATTTCGAAGTCTGNCGTTTCAGTCAACGGTTNCTCCTGAGTGACCCCACAAAATTGTTCGTAATCAATGAGTTGCGTAATGCTTGGATTCGTTCCACACAACTTACAATTNNGATCTTTTCTTAGTTTCAGNTCCCGAAACTTCATGCGCAACGCGTCGTAGATCAAAAAACGTCCGACAAGNGGCTCTCCAACACCAATAATCAACTTGATCGCTTCAGTCGCTTGTATCGTCCCGATAATGCCTGGTAACACGCCGAGCACCCCACCTTCCGCGCAACTCGGAATGAGCCCAGGCGGTGGCGGTTCNGGATACAANCAACGATAGCAGGGGCCGTTTGGCATGCCNAAAACNGATGCCTGCCCCTCAAACCTAAAAATNCTTCCGTAGGCATTTGGNTTGNCAAGTAGCACACANGCATCATTGACTAGATAGCGGGTAGGAAAATTATCNGTGCCATCTAGGATGATGTCGTACGATTTNAACAGGTCGAGTGCATTTGCAGAAGAAAGTGCNGNTTCATGAGTCTCAATGGTAATTTCNGGATTAAGCNCTTCCAGTCGATCACGAGCCGATTGCAACTTCGAACGACCAACGTCTGNGGTCCCGTGGAGAATTTGGCGCTGCAAATTGCTGTAGTCNACGACATCAAAATCTACAAGCCCTAATGTGCCCACACCAGCAGCAGCTAGGTACATAGCAACAGGNGATCCTAANCCGCCNGCACCGACACACAAGACACGCGCGGCTTTGAGCTTNCGTTGCCCATCCATGCCNACTTCTGGCATTATCAAGTGCCGACTATAGCGTTGTACTTCCTGNTTNCTTANTGTTGGCATNGTGTCTGGCTCTGCCACACTCGCAGTGCCTATTCCTCCAGCCACAGAAGGTACGATACTAATCGTGTCACCCGGCTTCAACGACGTCTGCTCTTTATCCAAGTAGCGAATATCATCATCATTGAGATAAACATTNACGAAACTACGTAAGTGGCCCTCCTCTGTATAAAGATGCTTCTTAAGTTCACTGTATTGTGANGTCAAATTCGAAAGCACCTCCCCAACAGTACTGCCATCAATATCNACAGTACTTTGGTTATCCACAGAAGGCCTAAGCGGNGTCGGAATAAAAACTNTGTATGCCATAAATTCTTCCAGTATATGTCTCNATTATGATGTTTCTTGGCCAGNCTCGCCAATCGTTAATTCCATCTGGTCGAATGCCGATCGNTCCNCCTTGAGACGCCACGAGGTAAGTTCACCCGGTTCACCCTTGCGTANTGNAATAATAACGTANGCCAAAACAGGCCAGGCGTGGGCTAGATCATGTTCTGATGGTCTTGCCGGATGATCTGGATGTGAGTGGTAAAACCCNACCAGNTGTTCACCCCGACTACTTGCNTNTGCCTCCGCNGCCTGATAATCCGNAGGACTAATCANAAATCTCCGCCGCGGNCCTTCGTCGGTAGTGTTTNGNAANGCNAGCACCTTCGTTACCAACTCNCCATGGCCCANCAAGGCACCACAACACTCGTGAGGGTACGNTTCTCGCCCNTGGCACCTNATATCCTCGACGCTNAAAGGATCCAGCAANAACGAAAACTTGNCCNCCTTAGGATTCAAGTTACTTCCCATCTGACTNTAGAGGNTNATCCCAAAATTGTTGGGTCAGATAACGTTCACCGGAGTCACAGAANACGGTAACGAATACTCCTTCACGAAGCGTGGCCGCCAGTTGCATAGTTGCGTGAAGTGCAGCACCACTCGACAACCCAACTAANATGCCTTCNTCGNTCGCCAGNCGACGAACCACNTGGTAAGCATCTTCAGTATCAACNCGTAAGTCTTCGTCGGCCAATGANGGATCATANATTCGGGGCACAATNGCTGACTCCATATGCTTCANCCCCTCAAGGCCATGTAATGGTGAGGANGGNTGCACCGAAGCTAACGTTATGTGCTGCCCTTTTTCCCTTGCGAATTGTCGCANTCGACGACCAGTTCCAACAAATGTGCCACTTGTGCCTAANCCCGCCACAAAATGTGTTACCCGCCCNGATGTCTGNTCGATAATCTCTGNCCCTGTAGTATCAAAATGTGCCTGCCAGTTAGCCTCGTTACTGTATTGATCAGCGTAGAAATATTTATCCGGCGANTCNCTGTAAAGACGACGCGCCTCTCGAATCGCACCATCCGANCCTTCTAACGGATCGGTCGNNACNAGCTCAGCACCGTAGGAGCGAAGAATNCGTATCCTTTCTGGGGTNACGTTTCGTGGGACACAAAGCTTGACCCGGTAACCACGAGCTGCNNCAACCATNGCNAATGCGATGCCGGTATTACCAGACGTTGCATCCAGTAGCACACGGTCGTGAGTTAGCTGGCCTGAAGACTCGCCTTCTGCAACTATCCTAGCTGCAGGGCGATCCTTGACCGAACCTCCTGGATTTAACCATTCGGCCTTTGCATACAACTCTACCCCACCCAAATCACGTTCAAACTGCCTCAAACGTAAAAGCGGTGTTTGGCCAATTAAGTCGGCCAGCGAGCGGCTAGCTTCGTCAATCAAAACTTGACTCATTTGATATACGACCATTCTAGTCGGAATTGTAGAAATTGGTCTAGTCTGCTGTCAATTGGAAGTCAGTGACATCGACGGGCCCCTGGGCCGTTTCTTGAAGACATATTGATGTTAAACGTGTTTCAAAATTGGCAAAGTCCATCACTGATTCACACTTGACACCTGAAACGACGGCCGCGTACGGTGCATAGATGTCCTTTCCGCAAGCACTCGTGCTGTGG
This sequence comes from Woeseiaceae bacterium, assembly GCA_002696705.1. Classification (GTDB taxonomy): domain Bacteria; phylum Acidobacteriota; class Vicinamibacteria; order Vicinamibacterales; family UBA823; genus UBA8106. The sequence continues at coordinate 10,778 of NZSH01000023.1, forward strand.
TTCGTTGCATTAGGTATTAGTGCNCANTCCCAAGCCATGGAGCGTGTGCTTANGGGAGTNNTACAGGATNNATTNGGAGGNACAATTGCTTNAACCNCTATCACGGTTACTTGTACAGAAGACACCTTTGAAACTCTCTCCGACACTTCTGGGACGTTTCGCATAACACAACTGCCAGCCGAACAATGCAGATTGCGCGCGGAGCGCAACCTTTTTGTACCGGTAATTATGGGAGTCGACCTCACGAATGAAACACCAGCATTCGTCAAGGTAGTGTTAACAATCGCTGAAGTAGCTACAGAGGTTATCGTCACACCTAGTCGGGGCAGGCAGGAACAATTATTTGAAATTCCTGAAGCGGTCAGTGTCACAACTCAGGAGGAATTGGAATCGCGCCCCCATCAAATCCTGCCTCAAGCACTACGAGAAGAACCTGGCGTGCTGGTCCAACAAACAACTACGGCACAAGGGTCACCCTTCATTCGTGGTTTCAGTGCTCAACGAATTGTGTACCTGTTGGACGGTGTCCGATTTAACACTTCAACCTATAGAACCGGCGCGACCCAGTATCTAGGATGGATCAATCCCAGTCTTGTGGATCGAATCGAAATCGTGCGGGGGCCATCCTCAGTTCAGTATGGCAGCGATGCACTCGGCGGCACCATCAATGTACTGAGCCTAGAGCCAGCATTGTCAGACAGAGGCCGACATACAAATGGCAATTTGGAAATTGATTTTGGTTCAGCCGATCTCAGTGCGGGTGGAAATGCCAGCATTGTTGTCCAAACTCCGGCAGCGGCTGTGAGATTTGGAGGTAGCAGTCGAAGCATTGGTGAACTGCGTACTGGACGTAGCCGCGATTCGCACTCCGCACTGACACGTTTTCTTGGTTTACCGTCAAAAACGAAGTATCGCCGGTTACCAGATACTAACTTCATCCAGTCCGGAGGCTACATGGCAGCCACATTTCGAACTGGAGCGCAGGCTAAACTTAACGCTGTCTACTGGCATGAAGAACAATCAGGGGTTAGTCGCTTTGACCGGCTCCTTGGTGGTGATGGTCGGCACAGGAATGAATTCGACCCACAGCGACTAGATTTTGGCTATCTGCGATACGAACGTGCACAAACAGGATTTTTTGATCAGTTCACCGCAAGTGTGTCGGTTAATCGACAACAGGACGATCGCTTGGAACAACACCGGCCAACCTCTCGGATCGAACACCAGAAGGGGCGAGTTCTTGCCTTAGGCTACCAAGCCCAAGGTAGCAGACTATTTGGTGGTCGTCATGTTCTTACCGTAGGTGGTGAGATATATGACGAATACATTGCTGGCACGCGAACCTTCGAGGAGCCAACCACAGGTGTACTCCAATCGGCACGACCTCGTATCCCAGATGGCACGCGCTATACCAGCAGTGGTGTCTTCGCCCAAACGGCATTAGAACTAATTCCAGGGCGTTTTAGGTTGCGGGCTGGGTTGCGTTACGGCTACTTCCTCTTTCGCACGAAACAAGACCCAACGTTCGGTATCGAACGGAAACGTGTGCCAACCAAAGCCGTAACTTTTAACACCGGTGGAGTCGTAAGCCTGACAGAAGCAATCAATGCTACATTCACAGTCAGTCGAGGCTTTCGAGCTGCTAACGCCTTTGACTTAGGCGCTATCGGACTGAGTGGCGGCGGATTCGAGCTCAGTCCGGAAAGTGCAGCGTCGTTCGGAGCCATTATCGGCAATACCGATGGCTCTGATGCAACTACAACTGGACAACCCGTCACGNTACTCAGACCAGAATCAGCAATCGCCTATGAAGGGGGATTGAAATTCCGCACCGCCCGTCTCACGGCATCCATTAACGTGTTCGATCTTGAACTCAGGCACGCCATTCAGCGACGAACAGCGATCTTCGCAAAGCCCATAGTTGGCACAACAGTGGCTGGATTCGCAATCGTAGAGCAAGATGATGCAGGTCGAGCCTTCATCGAGGAAAGCTTCGATCCCATTGTGACCCGTGTCAATGTCGACCGGTCCCGCGTTGTGGGGTTTGAAGCAGATGCGCATTTCCAAATCAACCGCGCTTGGCGAGCGGCCGCATACTTTTCAACTGCAACCGGCCACGATCTGGAGGCTGGCACGGCAATGCGTCGCATGCCACCACCCTTCGGAGGACTTCGTCTTAGATGGCAATCGACCGAACGACATCTCTGGCTCGAAGGCTTGGTCACTCTCGCTTTTGCACAGAATCGTCTCAGTCCAGGCGACCTCAAAGATGCGCGGATCGGCGCTCAACGCTCAAGGAAGTCAATTGCTGAATTCTTTACCGGCACCGGTACTGACATCGGGCTCGTGGTAGACGGACATTTACTTGCAACCGGAGAGAATTTGGCTGAAGTGCAACAGCGTTTGTTGGGAACTGCTGACGCTGTACCGCTCTTCACGAAAACCCCAGGATTCACCACACTTGGTGCGCGCACCGGCTGGCGGGTGACACCAAACCTTGAACTGGTCGTGATCGCCGATAATTTGACCGACCGCAACTATCGTTGGCATGGCTCCGGAGTGGATGCCCCAGGATTCAATATCCANGTGCAAACGCAATATGCTTTCTNATATGAATCTTAGGAGTGTTCCTCNANATCATTGGACACNGGTGGAACCGANCACCTAGATGCATCGCATTGACCTTACTCCACTCATGACGATTGATCTCNNACTGATCGGCTTNGGTCATGTTGGGCAACGNTTCGTTGAGCTACTGTGCTCAGAACAGCAGAAACTCCAAGAAACACACAGCATCACCTGGCGTGTTGTAGGTATCGCCACACGGCATCACGGACTCGCTACAGACATTAACGGCCTAGACGTCAAGCAGGCTTTGGTCAACGCCAGAAATAACGATTCCCTAGACACCCTACATGATGCAAGTACAGGAACACATCCGAAAAACCCAGAAGGACTGATCAAATATCTAGCGTCTCAGAAACGCCAATCCACTCACCCACATAGGCCATTGGTCGTGGTGGAAACAACCACGCTGGACATTCAGCATGGAGAACCGGCCACCGAGTATGTCCGAACAGCGATTTCTGTCGGTGCGCATGTCATCACGACAAATAAAGGCCCCGCAGCGTTTGCCTATCGTGAACTTGTTGATTATGCATCTTCTGTCGGCGTGTCTTTCCTGACTGAAGGTGCGGTGCTTGACGGTATTCCAGTTTTTAATTTCGTCCGTGAGACCCTGCCAGGAATCAAAATCCTTGGTTTCCGTGGTGTCGTCAATGCGACGACGAACCAAATTCTGACTGACATGGAGGCTGGACTGGATGGAGCAGCTGCACTGACCAAAATGCAAGCAGCCGGGATCGCCGAAGCTGATGCGAGCCTAGACGTAGACGGCTGGGATGCAGCGGCTAAAACAGCTGCACTGATTAATGTGCTTATGGAGGGCCGAACGACACCCCACGCGATTGATCGCATCGGCATCGGCGCCGTCTCAAAGGACGTTATTCAGCGAGCAACGCACCAAGGCCATCGGATTAAACTGGTGGCGTCGGCAAAACGAACCACGAGTGGTCAGATTATTGGACGGGTGGCTCCAGACGAATTGCCATTTGACGATCCCTTGGCCCAGCTTCATGGAATGTCCAATGCGGTCATACTTACAACAGACATCCTCGGCGACATTATGATTGGCGAATTAAGCTCTGGTTTGACCCAGACGGCCTACGCACTCTTAAGTGATTTGGTTACACTTCGCCGTCGCCTGACAACAACACCCGAAACTTAGCTTCGTCAAAGCCTTTAACTGCGACACCGTTTATGACGGTCACAGGCACAGCCCGCCAGCCAAGCGCAACTAGTTCAGCATACGCATCTGGATCATCGTCCACATTACGGCTGACGAACGAGTGTCCTTCGTGTGAAAGAAACTCTTTCACCCAATCGCACGCCTCTCAATCAGAGCCCGAATACACGATAATGGAGGTAGACATAATGATCTCCCACTTAGGCACCACCAGAGCGAACACACTTAGCGTGCGTTGTGTGGTTCGCGCCTGTCAACTATTAACTGAGGTGTACAGATGACGGTAACAACCGGGTCAAATCTCAAGGGAGCGCTTGATGGCGTAACTATCCTCGACTTAACCCGTGTTCTTTCTGGCCCCTATTGCACCATGCTCCTAGCTGACATGGGCGCTCGCGTGATCAAAATTGAGCACCCTGAACATGGTGATGACACACGCGGATGGGGACCACCGTTCTTGGGTGATGAAAGCGCATACTTCCTCAGTGTCAATCGCAATAAAGAAAGTGTGACACTCGATTTTAAACATCCAAAAGGCCGTGATGTGCTTAATCAATTAATCGAGCAGGTAGATGTCCTAGTTGAGAATTTTCGGCCGGGCACAATGAAACGCGCTGGATTTGGGTACAACGATTTGGCGGCTCGATTACCCAATCTAATATATGCCTCGGTTTCAGGTTTCGGACAGACCGGACCACGACACACTCAACCTGGTTATGATGCCGTACTGCAAGCCGAGGGGGGCTTGATGAGTATCACCGGTGATGCTGATGGTCCCGCGTACCGACTCGGCGTAGCAATATCCGATATCACAGCTGGCATGTTCGCGGCATATGGAGTGGTGTTGGCGCTATTCGCACGGGATCGTACGGGACGTGGTCAGTTGGTCGATGTAGGCATGCTCGATGCCGTCTCGGCACTACTGACATATCAGGCCGGAATCCACCTGACCACAGGCGTAGTACCGCCACGCATGGGAAATCGGCATCCAACCATTACACCATACGAGACCTTCGATGCATCTGACGGAGAGTTTGTTGTCGCAGTCGGAAACGATGAACAGTGGAAGCGTTTGTGCAAAGTAATCGATCGGCCGGAGCTAGGCAATGACCCNNATTTTAANACCAACCGTGCTCGGGTAGCAGCTCACGACCAATTACAACCCCTCCTCGCTCANGTATTTAAAACTCGGACACGNAAAGTTTGGATCGAATGTTTGAATGAAGCAGGGATTCCGTGTGGAGCTGTTCGCAATATCGCTGAAGTCTTANCCGACCCGCAACTCGCTGCTCGAGAAATGATCGCNTCACTAAACCATCCAACNGTCGGTCCGNTNAAGNTGCTTGGAGTNCCAACCAAACTCTCCGATACCCCCGGTNCGGTTCGAACGCCACCNCCCACNCTNGGGCAACACACCGAGTNCGTGCTGACGGAATTACTAGACTTAAGTGCAGATGAAATCGTGGCGTTGCAAAAGGCNGGAGCGATCTAAAACTATCTTNAACTTTTGTCTGACTTCGGCGCTTCCACCTCGTATATCCGAACTAANTCGACTAATTTGTAACCGCGANTTTGATACGGNGGTACGATACGTTCNGTACGAAGGTACTGCAACATTCCTTCGTCAGCGTAGTCGCAAGGTCCAATGGTCGACACATTCGCCAAATGCTGTTCGAGCGAATNCANNGACATNTCCTTTTCTAGAATCCTGCGCCTNCTANGCCAGAAACNNAACCAGNGAATNGTCTCGACTCGNTCTGTACTAGCGAATGCAACAAATACCTCATTACTAATAAACTGGTANCCCGTGTCAGCGTGCGTAGCTGGTGCATCTTCGACCCGTAGATACACCATACTNCCGTGCTCCTTTAGCGNCTCGATNAGCGCCTCNGTAAAGCTNCCATCCCCAGACCAGTTAGATGTTTCGATNTGCATNTCNTTGNACCAAAAANAATATCCACGCNAGATTACNACATGAATGGCACGTAAACNAAGCTACNAAAGCTGGGTNNAGCCTANCAACAATATGAGNCCGAGATCTTGACTAATTGNAGGNAACTACAGAACACGATTCGTCNACAGGTGGTCATTCACTGCGTCTCAGCAACTTCAATCACACCACGCATCATGGCACTATGCGGAGTACAGATGTATTCATGAATTCCCATATTTGACGGCACGCGAAATTGCACTGACCCTACCTGCCCCGCACCGAGCNCNGCAACCGAAACATCCAAGCTNTCAATNNTAAACCCGTGCAGCATNCCGGATTCGACATTACGGAGAACGATGCGCACATCTTCATTTGCCTTGAANCGCAATCTAGGATTCNGAATAGTCTGTCCTTCGATATAGAACGCCATGTCACGAACNACNAGAACAATTTCCCGNACGGACGATCCCGAATCTACCGCGCGTACCGACAGTCCAGCAATACCCACGCACGCAAGGCCAAACAAGACCAGTGTGACGGNTTGCCTTCGAATCCACTGATGCATGGTCTTTCTCAACCCACTAACATTCCGGTAACGTACATAATCNCAAACCCNGCACAGAGACCGCCCAANACTGGTGCCTTNGCAAGAAACTGTGCTGCTGGNGCATCAGNCGNCATCTGTCGTGTAATCTGGACAACCACCTGCGCTATCGCACCCNCACCGANTCCAAGAAANAACACAGACCACACGGGCGAGTANACGAACCCGCCGAGCCACGTTCCAAGAATCGTCGGAATACCACCAATGAGACCAAGTTTTAAGAGATCCACGATGCGGGTTCGCTCATTTGCNAGTGGCGCCACAATCGCCAGACCTTCAGTTGTATTGTGCAGAGTGAAACCTACGATCAACAGCGTTCCTAGACCTGCCGCACCTTGNGCGAACGCNGCTCCGATAGCCAAGCCTTCACCAAANTTGTGTAATCCGATTCCGATNGCCACAAGCAACGCGANTACCCATNTGCCNGACNCNATCCCTGGNTTCGCTCGCGNCTTACGAGNACTCAACCACGACCTCAGAGCCTCCAAACCAAGATANGCCGTCGCCGCGCTAAANANCAAAAGNGCTACACCGTGGTACGANTCAGGCATNACANCNGCTATCTCGANNCCNTCGCGACCAGTATCAACAANCAAAAACAGTAGCAACCCAATCGTAAGAGATAANANAAATGCCAAACCGGTCTTNCCNAGCCTCGACACNAGCGGAAACCACAACAANCCAAGCATNACAGGAATGACGCCTACGTAGATACCGATGATGGTAAAGGCAGCAAANAATCGCCACTCTGGCATGGGTGTTTCTACAGCCACAGCGATTTCGTAGTCGAAGGTCACGCCATTTGACGTCACAAGTCTGACCACATGTGTATCGCCAGACACCCAGGGATATGGAATCGTAAGTGTCGTACGATCTAGATGTTTCAAGACTGTTCCACGATCCGATTCGAAAGCCCAAAAAGCATCGTCGATTTGCACCTGCGCAATTGATACCTGGTCAGGTCCATCATTCAGTACTGTCAGGTTGATAACGCCAGGTTGCAGGCGCACGGCGTTAAACCTAAGCTCTTCCACCAAAGGATGTGAATTATCACGCAGGCTATCAGCAGGATCTGTCCATATGATGACCGTCACCAGTGCCAGTAAAAGTAGTACTGGTAAAAGCGCAATAATCCATACAGAACCTGGTCTCGAGTCGAACCCAGATGCCCTTGACTGTAGATCAGGTCTCACGTCGATCACTCTCCGCTCGGAACAGCCCCATCCAGCCTAGTTCTGCAAACTCACTCTGATGAGCATGGAACATGAAATCGCCTGGATATCGAAACGTCGTTTCAAGAACCATACGCTCGCCTTGACAAAACATCACCGTGTCAGTGGTTTCACTTGGAATGAGTTGGGTGCCTGTGCGATAGACATCGAAGAACATGCCGTGCAAATGCAAGCTGTTCAATAAATCGAACTCGGTAATGTTGATGACGTACATACGAACCAATTGCCCAACCTGAACACGAATTGGTTCGTGCATATGAAAGTGCGCGACCGTATTGACTGCGTAAACTTCGTTCTCGGCATCAAAGTTAGTGTCAAATGAGTTAAGCATCATAATGAGCTCATCGGCCGGAGCCCGAGTTGCCACTGCGCCAGTTGGCGGATCAATAATGAACGCACCGTAGAGACCTTTATGGATATGCCGCTTAAGTGGCACACTGTGGCAGTGATAGAGATGCACGCCGAAGGGTTCCGCATCAAATTCATAGACAAATCGCTCGCCTGGTGCCACCTCGTGTTCTGGCATCGAACCATCCATCTCTGGCGGATGCCATCCGTGAAAATGAATAGTGTGGGGGTGGGTTCCTTGGTTGATGAAATTTACACGAATGCGGTCACCTTCGTTCGCCCGTAATGTCGGTCCCGGCACCTGACCGTTGTAGGTCCATGCAGGAAAAAACACACCCGGTGCTATTTCTACATCCCGATCAACGGCAAACATTTCGTACTCGCGTAGCAATGTGCCGTTTGAACGAGGAGTTTCACGGTAAAATCGAGCACGCTCCGTGTCTGGCAAGTTTGAGAAGTTCCAGGTTCGAAGAAACACAGACGGATCAAAAGCCTCCGTTGAAACACGCCCTACCGCACCCATGAGATGCGGATTTTCATGCTGAACTTNNGANAAAGATTGGCNAGCGGACAGGGCGCCAGGTCTCCAGTGCAGAGCNCCACTTACGAGCGAACCAAGTCCTGCCAGTTGNAACCANGAGCGCCGAGTAAAATGCTTCATTTCTAGTAATCNCTAGAANAANAATTAGGAAAATTNNATATTTTGATTAGCTTATCAAATTTTTTTGACAAATCAAAAAATAAAGATTTAATCTATTGAAAGCGCTTAAGACCTTAAAGTTGTGAGTTGAGATGCTGCCATCAAGCACCGTAGAAAATTATTTGAAGTCGATCTACGTCGCCCAGTTGGGACTCGACGATGACCAAGAGTTGGTCCCCATGGGTCAGCTCGCATCGTCACTCGATGTCACGCCGGGAACCGCTACAACGATGGTTAAAGCACTGTCAGATTCCGGACTGGTCGACTACGCACCGTACGCGGGTGTACGTCTAACTGACGCTGGTGCCAAACTCGCCGCTTTAGTCCTGAGACGCCATCGTCTTATTGAACTCTTCCTTGTCCAGATGATGGGTATGAGTTGGACAGAAGTACATGACGAAGCGGAAAACCTTGAACACGCCGTCTCAGATCGACTAATCGAGCGGATCGACGAANTGCTNGGTCGCCCATCCGTAGANCCACACGGCGATCCNATCCCNGATTCGATGGGTGCNATATCACGTCATNATNATCANNATCTTCTAACTTGTCCNTTACAAGAACCGNTGAANGTAACACGAGTTATTGATCAAGATNTAAAATTTTTACAATTTCTAGAAGCCCAGAACCTCAAGCCTGGTCAGTCGATTCGNGTCGAAACGCGAGACGCCATAGCCGATAGCGTAACCGTGATCAATGCAGAAGATCGCCAAATCACGCTGGGAACCGCTGCTGCCTCTAAATTATTAGTGGAGCCGAAACGNCCATGAATACGTCGCTGANNCGAAGGTCTAGACTGGTTCGGGTTCGTATGTTGCCGAAGAGGTTGGTGTTTCCCAAACCTTGACGCGAACNACAGGCAGCCCAGCATTTTGCACGTGTTCAAAAATCAGCCTGGCGATGCGTTCAACGGTTGGATTGCTCTCAACCAGAAAAACCGGTTCACCCAATTGACGAAGTGGTTCGACNAGCGGGTCATCTTCCCGCAAAATCATCTTATGGTCAATCTCTTGGTCAATCCANCCTTTGACAATTCGTTTCACATCACCGAAATCGTACACCATGCTACGCTTATCGAGTGCTGAGGTGCGAATCTCGANTTCCGCAACAGCATTGTGGCCATGAGGATGCTTGCAGATTCCTTCATAATCAAGCAACCGGTGACCGTAACAAAAATCGATGCGCTTAATAACTGAATACATNAAAAATAGACCGGAACAGNCGNCTTCAATNCTGTATTGANAACTACNAATTAAAAACCTTACGNTTGCGATGTTAATCGAACAGACAAAAGACGGTCAAGCCACCGCCATCCTGTGCTCTGCNGGNCTCGACAGCGNTGTACTGCTGGCAGCCGAAGCTCGGTCCCGTTTTGTGCAACCTGTGTACGTCGCCGCTGGACTCGCTTGGGAATCGGATGAACTGCTAGCTCTCAATCAACTTTTAGAAACACAGGCCTTTCTNACCAATGTAGGTCGACCGGTGCGNCTTGAAGCNACAGTACATGACGTATACCCACCCTCGCATTGGGCCATTAAAGGTCAGGCTCCTGCCTACGATACACCAGACNCCGATGTTTACTTGGTCGGTCGCAACGCGATCTTACTATCTAAGGTGGCAGTTTTTTGCTGTCAGCANGGCATAGGACGCATTGCGATTGGTTCACTTGCAAATAACCCATTTCCTGATGGGACTCCAGAGTTCNTGGAAGCTATGGCTAACGCATTATCATTGGGACTCGCNCACGANCTGTCGATCGTGGCACCCCTAACGAAACACCATAAAGCTGACGTTATAGCTCTCGGAATCGAATTGAAGGTGCCATTAGAACTGACACTGTCCTGTATGCAGCCTGAGAATGGGCTCCACTGCGGGCTCTGTAGTAAGTGTCGAGAACGGCGTGATGCCTTTAACGAGGCNGGGGTTCCAGACCTNACCGACTACAAAATGCCGTCGCCTCGATAATTGCCTTAATCCTTGGTATCACCCAACACGCCGATTTCATCGACAGACCAAGAGGATCAATTTCCTTTCTGCTTTCAACCGGACTCGTGATTCCGTTACTCTACGGGTAANTCTTTCNGGGCAACCCGAACCGCGTTTGCNTGTCGCTTTAAATCAGNCATCAACTCATCACGCTTGGCGANTAATTCCTTTCTNGGGCGGCGNCNGTGCTCGGAACCAATCACNTATTCACAGAAAAGTGGAAAGGCCACTGTCGAATCGCAGTACGTAACCACGGTGTCGGGTAATACCCCAGGNTTCACTTTACCCCAGCTGACAGCTTCCGACGGCGTAGCGCCAGAAAGACCTCCCCAAACTACCTGNTCAGTCGTAATCTGAATGAAGTAATCGTTACCACCCTTCTCGATGCCATACACCTCCCATAACGTCGGCTGTCCTTGGAGATAGAAGTTCTTAGGAGATCCACCGCCAAGAATTACACAGCCATTTTGGTGACCCGCCAGGATAATCGCACAGACTTCATTCACGTCNCGATTAGGATCNATCATCAATCGACTGTCGTTCAGCAACTCATGAGAGGCNATATTCATACCGATGGAACTGTCCCCAGGCGATGAAGTGTAAAGTGGCACTCCGGCCAGCGCTGCCCGGGCTACNACNGAGTGCTCTTCGCAACCTGGAAATTTAGTCAANAGNTCCCGNCCCAGNTGTTCATGGAANTGTGCACTTGAGATTGGTCCGTCAAGTTCCGTGCGCTCCAGAAAATCCCGGATGTAAGCATCTGTCTCAAGGAGAACAGACGCAGGAAACAAGACATCGTAAATNCGAATAACNCCACTCTCGAATAATTTGACATCATCGAGAAATGGCGAGCCACGTCGGAGCGTGAAGTTCANCGCATAGTGCAGATCGTGATAGAGATTGGCACCAGTNCTGATAACGAAATCGACTAAGCCACGATCCATAAGCTCGATTAGACATCCTCCGAGCCCCGCCGGTGTCATTGCACCCGCGACCGTTAAACCGATCGTAGTGTCATTAGCCGGAGCTAACATTTTGTCAGCAAAGATGTGACAGGCCTCAGAAAGACGCCCTGCATTGAACGCTTGAAATCCTTGGTCAATCAAACGACGAATGTCAGCACTNCCCTGCGGCCGNTAGTANCGAATAGGNTCACCAGTCAGGTAGTCGTTTGCTCTCTNGCTCGATGAACCTGGAATACGGTGTGGCACNGCAACTCCTTCGCACGAATTGAANAACTATACCCTGACTCNCGTTCTAAGGCCCNTGAGAGTCNGGCATGTCTGGNTCCAGCCAATCAGGTTGTTTGCCNTCTANACCAATCTTAAGAAGAGCAANNCCAGTTGCACCAGTCACGAGGCTATATCCATCGGTGAGCCACGTTTCCCAGCNGTAATCAAAGNCGAACAGCACTAGCGCAGGTGCTAGGAAGGTAATGCCANAAAAAANAGCAAGNCTTCGATTGCGTGCCAGTCGNAGCANGACGCCACGNAGTCGNCGGAAAGATCGAGACATGGGTCAATTAGTCTAATGAGNAATCTTANAAGACCAGAAANCGATNATGCTACANGCCCATGGCGTGATAACCGGCATCGGCAAGTAACACCTCACCCGTCACCGCNCGTCCANCCGGCCCTAACAAGTACAGAGCTGCATCNGCTACTTCAGAAGCTTCAACATTTCGACGCAACGGAGCTCGTTCACGATAAACAGNCAAGATGTCAGAAAATCCGGAAATNCCTGANGCNGCAAGTGTCTTTATTGGNCCAGCAGACACAGCATTAACTCGAATTTGTTGCGGNCCCAATTCACTTGCCAGATAGCGTACTGAGGCTTCGAGNGCAGCTTTCGCGACACCCATAACATTGTAATTTGGAAAGACGCGTTCACTACCCAGATATGTAAGTGTTACGATNCTGCCCTCACCTCGTGAGACCATCAGCGGCGCTACTGCACGAGAGAGAGCCACCAGCGAATATGTACTAACGTCAAGCGCAANCTGAAAATCCTCACGCTTCGTGTCAAGGAATGGTGCAGAGATGGCATCCCGAGGAGCGAATGCCGCTCCATGAACCAGAAAATCAAGGCCACCGAACTCACTCTTNACCGANTCAGCTAGTTCGTTAATTTGNGAATCCTGGGCAACATCACAAGGCACGATGAGCGGNGGTCGGCTTAAGGTTGTCGCAAGTTTACGTACGTTTCTNTCAAGCCGTTCGTTNACATAAGTTACCGCCAGTTGAGCACCGGCACGATCAGCCGCCTCTGCAATCGCCCAAGCGATCGANCGCTTGTTAGCGACTCCGACAANAACGCCATGCTTGCCAGACAGATCAAACATTGGATAATTACCCTTACGAAAAAGCGATTACTATNCCTCNNTAGGATGACACGATACAACCTAGAAACGAGTCTCTTTATTTTGGATGACTCTGTCCGNGCCGAACGGCNCCNCCNCTTCGAGCTNAACGCTTTCGACTCTTGTGCTTCCGCTTCCGTTTTCCAGTTCCGTTATCACCNNTTCCCTGATGACCAGCTTGCTTGCCTGACTTTAGAGTTTTGTGGTTNGAATTCCCNTTNCGTGAATCACTCTTGAATCCNGCACCTTGTGGAACGGTAAACTCNGGCGGACGTCGCACTTGCACNTGACCTTCNACGCGTGGCAGAACTGCGCGGATCAGGGGTCGCCGAACGGCACTTTCTTGACCAACTTTTTTCATACCTTCCGATTCAACNTCCCCANCAACCTCCGANNTCANCACCTCGACTTGCTCGTCCNCCGTNGACATCATTGCNGCCTCCGGCACTCCGACTGGTTCCGAGTCCCGTTTTGTTTTCCGTTTCACTGGTGTTTTCGCTGCCTTATATTCGTGCTCGGCCTCACAAGTCGTACAGCGTGTTTGTTTGACTTGGTCATCAATCATCGCAACAACAGCATGATTGGTAATGCGTCGTTCTCGTGGACAGTAATCGTCCAATATGTCACCGAGCCGCAGCGAACGCTGTTGCATCAAATGTTTATCCAAGAACTTACTAAGGAATGGTGGCGCAGGTGCTATGAGTTTAACAAAGGTCCCGTTAAGGACGCAACTCTCAGCTTCAAGCGATTTAGACCTCGATATTTACCTCAGGCTTCGACTGTTACCCGACTGCGCGCGAGTGCTAGCCACTCTTGGCATTCTTCCAACATCGCGCCGACAGCTTCCGGATTCGTCGATTGGGGTGTCAGGCGTGCCTTCACAGCGGCCTGTGCCGTCACTCGTTTGAGTATATCATCACCGAATAGTGGGTTGACAGCACGCCATTCTTCGAGTGACAAGGACTCAAAATCACGACCTTCACCCAGTAATCGTCGCACAAGGCGACCCACCACACTATGGGCATCCCGGAACGGCATCCCTCGGGACACAAGATAATCAGCCACATCGGTCGCTAGTAGCAGACCCGAGGCCGCGGATTCTGTCTGCTTCCGCGACAGGACTAGATTATGCACTACAGCAGTTACCGCCGGCAGAGATGCTGACACTGTATCTTCAGCGTCGAAAACAGCTTCTTTATCCTGCTGTAAATCTTTGTTGTAGCCACTTGGTAGGCCTTTCATTGTAGCCAACCAACCTGCTAACCCACCGATGGTACGACCGGCTTTACCTCGAACAAGTTCTAGGGCATCTGGATTCTTCTTTTGCGGCATCAAGCTGCTGCCCGTTGTCACAACATCCGCTAATTCAAAGAAAGCGAACTCCTCACCGGTAAAAAGCACAAGGTCTTCTGCTACTCGACTCAGATGAACCATTAACAAAGCACACGTGTGAAGAAAAGAAGACACGAAATCACGATCGGCAACAGCATCAACACTATTTGAAACCACTCGAGAAAACCCAAGGCGCGACGCTAAGCGCTCGGTGTCTACTGCATAACCAGAACCAGCAATCGCTCCTGACCCCAATGGCATGGCATCGGCTTCCTCTCGGACGACATCAAATCGCTGGTAATCACGCTTGAGCGCAGCTATGTGAGCAAGAAAAAAGTGAGCCACCAAAATTGGTTGGGCACGTCGAAGATGTGTGTAGGCGGGCATCAAGGTCGATCCCGCTGCATTAGCTTGGTCCACCAGCGCAGATATCAGTTCCAGGGTCAGGCTCTGTAGACAATGCACCTGCCGTCTAACATAGAGCCGGAGATCAAGGGACACTTGATCGTTTCTTGATCGACCTGTGTGTAAACGTTTACCGGCATCACCGACACGTTCAACCAATTGGCGCTCAACAAACGCATGAACATCTTCATCGTCACCAGTCACAAATGATCGATCCGCTAGACCTCGATTAAGAATATCGTTCAGGCCATCAGTCACAATCTGCGCCTCTTCAGAAGACATAACACCTGCATCAGCAAGCGCCCCAGCCCAAGCCAGACTGCCACGAATATCGTCTTCAAAGAGGCGCCGGTCGAAACTGAACGAAGCCTGGAATCCGAAGACGTCTGTATCAGGCGCTTGTTCGAAACGTCCTGACCAAAGATGATCTGTCATTAGTAATATCTGTACCTAGACCGCACTACTCTATCTTGATTTAGTTGTGGACTTCTTCACTGATGATCCATAGCTATTCGGCGCACGCCTTGCGGCGGTTTCGACCGGCAACCCAAAAATCTTAATAAACCCTTCGGCTGCTTCATGGTCAAACTGGTCCTCAGCATCGTATGTTGCGAGGTCTTGATCGTAGAGAGCATAAGGAGACTTCCGTCCAACAACTCGGCACTCGCCTTTAAATAGTTTCAGGCGAATCGTGCCCGTTACGCGAGTCTGCACTTGGGCCACGAAAGCATCGATCGCTTCACGCGTAGGAGTAAACCACAGACCGTCGTACACTAAATCAGCGTACACACCGCTCAAGTGACCTTTTACCCGTTCAAGATCACGAGGAATGACAAACATCTCAAGCTCACGGTGGGCCATATGCAGGACGGTCGCGGCTGGTGCCTCGTATATTTCACGGGATTTAATACCTACAAGACGATTTTCCACCATATCAAGACGTCCGACACCGTGCGCTCCGGCGACGGTCTCCACACTATTAATAAGGTCGAGCAGTGGCATTGCCACACCATTGATTGCCCTTGGCACACCCTCATCAAACTGGATTTCGACATAGGCCGGTGTTTCCGAACAATCTGTGATTGAACTTGTCAACGTGTAGATATCCTCCGGTGGTTCTAACCATGGATCTTCAAGTACGCCACATTCGATTGACCGACCCCACAAGTTGGCGTCTGTACTGTAGGGACTCTCGACAGTTGCAGGAACTGGAATGCCTCGCTTCCTTGCGTACTCGATTTCATCGGGTCGACTCATTCCCCAGATGCGTGCCGGAGCGATGACCCGAATTTCTCGATTGAGTGCGCGCACTGATACATCAATGCGAACCTGGTCATTCCCCTTTCCCGTGCAGCCATGAGCAATAGCAGTCGCTCCTTCTATTTCTGCAATTTCCACCAAGCGTTTCGCGATCAATGGACGTCCCAACGATGTCGCCATTGGATAACGACCCTCATACAGCGCACCAGCTTGAAGCGCCGGCAGAACGTAGTGCTGCACAAACTCTTCGCGTACGTCTACGACATGGCATTTGATCGCACCAACGGCTAAGGCACGTTCTTGTACATCATCGAGTTCTTTTCCTTGGCCCAAATCAAGCGTTACTGCAATAATTTCAGCATCGAACCGCTCGGCTAGCCACGGAACGGCGACTGACGTATCTAATCCGCCAGAGTATGCCAGCACTATACGTTCCACAGCGTGCTCCTGTTAGCCTTAGAGTCGTTGACCAAGTCCACAATCGGTCTAGAAATCCAACAGATCATATATCTCACTCTCTACCCCAATCGTCGAAACGCGTTGCCATGTTGGCCGCCGCCCGTCCGTGACGCGCAATCACCAAAATCGTGTCATCGCCACCAATTGTGCCAACCACATCTTTAAATTCTGCTTCATCGATAGCAAGAGCGAGTAACTGTGCTTCGCCTGGATCAGTCTTGAGCACGACTAGTTGATCAACACATTCAACACGTTTTAGATATTCTGCCACCGCTCGACGTGCTGCCACCATAGGGTCAGTAGTCCGACGTGACCTGCTGACACCCAGTCTTGAATAGGCACCGTCCGCCGCCCGTTTTACTAAGCCTAATTCCTTGATATCTCGAGAAAGCGTAGCCTGGGTTGTATCGAAGCCTCGTGCTTTCAACTGGCGTCGCAAGGCTTCTTGGCTACCAATCGCCTCATTGGACACGATATCGATGATTGCTGTCTGTCGAAATTGCTTCATAATTATTCAATGATACGAATTATTATACATTATCAAGACATAATCTTTATGTCAGTCAGCACCGATTTATTTGACTAGATTGGCCATTTCATTTGAAATCAATCTGATAATGTATAAATATACATAATTGGAATGAATATGCAACAGATACGAGTTGGAGTGGCTGGTGCGACAGGCTACGCGGGTCAGGAACTCGTCCGCCTGCTCGGGCGCCATCCGAATGCCAATCTTACCGTCGCGATGGCCTCGACCGATGCCGACAAAACACTCCCTCAGTTTGCTGGAATCTGGGACGGCGAAATCTCAGCTTTTTCAATCAACGAACTGGTAGAGCAAACAGATACTGTATTTCTTGCACTTCCTGAAGCCACAGCCGCAGAAGTTGGTCCCGTTTTACTCAGTCATGGTGTTCGGGTTTTCGATCTTTCCGGTGCGTTTCGCCTCCGCAATGAAAGCGCGCGTGCACGCTGGTATCCAGAAACGCCAGCTGGAGTAACAGCGGTCTATGGCCTAACTGAACATAATCGGGGAGCTCTCCGTGACGCACAGTATGTCGCTTGCCCAGGTTGCTATCCCACAGCAGCCTTGCTAGCGCTGCAGCCATTAGTACAAGCCGGACTTGTGATGCAGGACATCATCATTGATGCCAAATCAGGAATTTCTGGAGCAGGAAAATCACCCTCGGCACAGACACATTTCTCCGAACGCCACGGTAACGTTACCGCCTACGGTGTTTTTGCTCACCGACATACTGCGGAAATAGAACAGGAACTCGCTAAGTCAGTGACATTCGTACCACACCTAGTGCCCATGGACCGAGGTATTCTTGAAACAATCTACATCCATTTGGGTAAACACGATCTCAATGGACACGACATCAATACATCGACGATAGAAAAAATATTTGAGGGTGCGTATAGTGATGCACCGTTTATTCGGGTGCGAGCTTCAGTTCTGCCGGACGTCAAGGCCGTCGCTTATACAAACTTTTGCGACATCGGATGGAAACTCGAAGAAGACGGCACACGGATGATACTCGTGTCTTGCCTGGATAACCTGCTTAAAGGCGCAGCCGGTCAGGCAGTTCAAAGCTTTAATGTCGCATCCCATTTCAACGAGCGAGACGGACTCTTGTAATGGACTCCATGTGGACAGAGCCAGACATACTTGTTCTCAAACTCGGCGGCGAACTGATTGAATCAGGTAGTGATTTAAAGCGAGTAGCGGGCGACCTTGCCAACGCGGCAGAATGTCAACCGACTGTGGTCGTGCATGGAGGTGGTCACGAAATTGACGCCGAGATGAAACGTGCTGGTATCAGAAAACAGGCCGTCGACGGTCTTCGCATTACCGATGAATCTACATTAGAAGTGGCCGTCAGTGTCCTTGCCGGACGAGTTAACACTCGGCTAGTGGCAGCTGTCAACGCGGCAGGACGACCGGCCGTTGGACTAACCGGCGCCGACGGGAAAATCGGTCTTGCGGAACTCGCACCACCATATCGCACCAATGCTGGTCATGTAGTACAGCTTGGCTTGGTGGGCAACCCAGTGGCCACTGCTCCGCCCAAACTACTTAGTCAGCTGGTTGACGCAGGATACACGCCGATCATAGCGAGCATAGGAGTGACCCGAGATGGCCAGCTTGTTAATGTCAACGCTGACGCTCTCGCTGCACAACTGGCGGTGAACCTTCACGCGACCACCCTTATGGTAGTTGGCACGACAGCTGGCGTGCTGGACATCGATCAACGGTCACTGCCACGAGTAAATGATGAGGACATCGAACGCCTCGTGGCGAACGGCGTTATAAGTGCCGGGATGGTCGCGAAACTTACCTCGTGTCGTGCTGCACGGCAGGGTGGGGTTCCAAACGTTCGCATCATCGATGGCAGGACTAGCATTGATGTCAATGGAGGAACCGGCACAATTATCGACACCGCGACGGTCGTTCCGGAAAAGGAGAAAGCTAAGCTGTGACCACTAATGACGTGCAACACCTAGAAGCCGGTCATGTCTTACAAACCTACCGCCGTGCACCAGTTGTCTTCACACGCGGTCAAGGTATCTTCATCTACGACGAAGACGGTCAGCAGTACACCGATTTGATTTCTGGGATTGGAGCGGCCTCATTGGGACACTCCCACCCAGGCCTTGTTTCCGCAATCGCGGATCAAGCGCGGACCCTATTACATACATCAAACCTCTTCTTTCATCCCTTGCAAGGACAACTGGCAAGACAGCTGGCCGATATGTCCGGTTTGTCTCGCACTTTCTTTTGCAATAGTGGCGCCGAAGCCGTCGAAGCATGTCTTAAATTCGCCAAGCGACATTGGCATACAAGAGGAGATGCAAAACGAACCGAAATCATTGCTCTCGAACATTCATTCCACGGTCGGACGTTTGGTGCATTGTCTACAACGTCCAGTGAGGCTTACCGTGTACCATTTCAACCGCTACTACCAGGAGTTCAGTTTATTCCAGTGACTGTCGATGCACTGAAAACTGCGGTTTCCTCGTCGACTCAGGCAATTATCGTCGAGCCGATTCAAGGAGAAGGTGGCATCCGACCATTACCCCAAGCCTTTGCGGAGGCCTTAAACGAGGTGTGCGCCCGCTTTGACGTGCCTTTAATTGCGGATGAGGTTCAGTGCGGTCTCGGCCGAACAGGCAAGCCGTTCTACTATCAAAAGCTCGGACTACAACCAGACCTTGTAGCCATTGGCAAAGCGCTCGGCGGAGGCGTGCCAGTCGCGGCGGCTCTTGTCAATGAACGGATTGCGTCTACTGTATCCTACGGAGATCATGGCAGCACTTATGGTGGCAACCTTTTGTCCTGTCGTGCGGCGCTTGTGTTTCTTGATGAACTGATCAACAAGGGACTCCTTGATCACGTTGCCACGATCGGCCCACAGGTTGAAAAGCGCCTTAGAGCCCTCGCAGAGCGTCGGACAGAAATTGTTGAGGTGCGTGGGCAAGGATTGATGTGGGGGTTAGAAGTCAACACCGACGTTGATGCAATCGTCGACGCTGCACGAAACCATCGATTACTTATCAATCGAACGTCTGGCTCTGTCGTTCGACTACTGCCTCCCCTGATCATCACTCTTGAGGAAATCGATCAGGCACTCGAAACACTTGAAGCAGCTTTTACCGATGTGGCAAATAAGAAATCATGAATTTTGAAGCCGTGAATAGCGGCATCACGGGACCGGATGGATTTCGAACGGCTGGTATCGCCTGTGGCATCAAGGCTTCGGGGCTAGATTTGGCCATTGTAACTAGTGACGATATTACAAATGCTGCCGGAATCTTCACGACGAATTGCGTGACTGCAGCGCCCGTCCAGGTCTCACGCGAACACTTAGCACAAACCCAAGGACGGGCTAAGGCTATTGTCGTGAATAGCGGCTGCGCTAACGCTTGCACTGGAGATGCTGGTATAGAGGTCGCACGGGCCATGACGACGGCAACGGCCTCTCAGCTTGGATGCACCTCCCAAGAAGTTTTAGTTGCTTCGACTGGCGTCATCGGTGTTCAACTGAACACCGACAAACTTAGGGCAGGTATCGATGTCGCGGCAGGTCAACTGAGCAAGGAAGGCCACCGGTCAGCAGCCGAAGCCATCATGACGACCGATCTCGAACCTAAAGAGTTTGGTATCGAAGTCACTACGGCACAGGGAAATTTTCGGGTGGGCGGCATGGCTAAAGGTGCCGGTATGATCGAACCAAATATGGCCACTATGCTTGCCTTCCTGACAACTGATGCACAGATCGAAAGCGCTAAACTCAATCAAGCGTTGCGTGATTCTGCAGCTGACACATTTAATGCCATTACAGTGGACGGAGAGTGTTCCACCAACGATTCAGTCTTCGCGTTAGCTAGTGGCCAAAGCACTGTAGTAATCGATGACGATTCGTATCCTATCTTCGTCGAAGCGTTTCGCACAGTCTCCAGACAGCTCGCATTAGACATTGTGCGNGGCGGCGAAGGCGCTACCAAGATCGTGTCAATNACGGCTGCAGGCGCNCGAACCGAGGATGACGCAAGNCGCGTAGCGCGTGTTTTGGCAAATTCNTTGCTAGTAAANACNGCACTGCATGGNTGCGACCCGAACTGGGGTCGTCTCGTCGCAGCGGCTGGTCGTTCTGGCGTAGCGTTTGATCTCAANCAAGCNNTGGTTCNCATCGGTGACACNGTACTGTTCGAAAAAGGTCAACCTTATGACGAACGAGCANCAGTAGCGGCCGCCTATCTTCAACAAANCGANNTTGAGNTNACTATCCACNTGGGCGTNGGNNACCATAACGCTACCGTGTGGACCTGCGACTTATCNGCTGATTACGTTCAGATCAATTCCGAATACCGAACATAGCGAGACTATTAGTGGCCATCACACCAGCGCAAACANTAGACGTGACNNTGCCAAAGGATCTTCTATCGATTCTCGACTGGTCNCCANCTGATCTTGAAAAATGTCTGGANGTGACTGGCTNTNTGAAGCGCGATCGATTCCTCGGCCGTCAGGCGCCAACCGCTAACCGGTTATCTGGTCAACATGTAGCCATGCTGTTTGANAAACCATCACTCAGGACCNGNGNNACATTTGAAATCGCCGTTCGCGAATTAGGTGGCGATATCATTGANCCANAGCTGACCGCTACGTTCGGCGACCGCGAGGCCNNGGCTGACGTCGCGAAAAGTCTCGAACGCTGGGTGACCGCCGTCGTNNTTCGTACGTTTGCGCAAGAACGACTAGACGNGTTTGCNCNNGCAACAACGACACTGCACGTCATCAACGCACTTAGTGACACAGAACATCCNTGTCAGGCNCTTGCGGATNTATTTACCCTGCAAGAATATTGGCAATCGTTTAGGNACCGGACNATCGCNTTTATTGGTGATGGCAATAATGTTGCAACNTCTCTAGCACATGCCAGCGTTATGCTAGGCCTCACGATCCACATCGCATCACCATNGGGATTCAACGTACCAGACTCTGTCNTNGATGACNTCACTCGTATAGCNAAGANGGGTGCCTCCATTAAGCTTTTCAGTGATCCTNGGNCTGCCGTGAATANTGTCGATGCTGTGTATACGGATGCCTGGACATCCATGGGTCAGGAACCAGAAGCCAAAGATCGTCGATCTGTGTTCTTACCGTATCAAGTAAACACCGCCCTCATGGCAAAGGCCAAGCCAGATGCCATCTTCATGCACTGTCTGCCTGCACATCGTGGTGATGAGGTNACCGATGAAGTTATGGATGCANCAACATCGGTAGTNTTTGATCAAGCGGAGAACCGCTTNCATACCGAGAAAGCCCTTNTAGCNCTGCTNCTCAGTAANGAAAGTTTNTGAACTNATACTAGGAACTACGTTCGAATAACATCGAGTTCCCACTAGGAAAATAGAGCGTCAGCTTCTCACCGTCACGCATNACCTGACATGGCTCTTCTGGTGCGGTGTCATCGACTCCACGGGCGACCATNCGTAGATCNCTGGCNGGTAACCCNTCCATTGCNTCGCCAGTGGACAAATGATATCGATGCGTCAAGACNAACTGATCTCCCGACAGNCGATAGGTGCCACCCTCGCCTGAGCCACGCTTTATCTCNCCATGAGGATCTGTCACAAAGAACAGAACACTCCAGTCACGTNCTGTAAAGAAAATTAGTCCATCAACCGTNTGCGTTATACCGTCATCTAANACATAGGTGTGTGCTCGCCATGCCCCANGCACATCNACATCCTCTTTCTGGGCTACGAGGACTGNCCCCNTGACTAGTAGCGTGATCGCAGCAGTTTTGAACGCTGTTGACCNNTGTCGAAACAGGTAATGTCGAANCTTCTTAATCATGCTTCTCTCCAGGTTTCTCTTCAGACTTAGAGGATTCCAGTGGCACACCAAGACCATCCGCGAGTCGATTGACAAATGCGTAGTACCCCGTAACAAGATTCAGATCTAGGATGGCACGGTCAGAAAANCCANCCGATCTAAGCCGATCCAAATCGGNGCGGNCCACNGCCCACGGCTCTCNTGTGATCATCACCGCATANTCCAACATTNNGCGGTCAGGGNTNTCCAACTCCGCAGTCNGGTAATCGCGTANNAGNTGATCGACNAACGTATCGTCGCGAAGGAGTCGCCGCAACCCNGCNGCGTGGTGACTAATTCAATAGTGGCACTGATTAACTGTCGATACGACCACGGCAATCATCTCCCGCTGCGCACGCGATAAAGGAGANGGCCCGTACATTACAAGNTTGTANAAATCATAGTGCACCTGTAACGATGCAGGATGCAGGCTATGAATTTTTAGGATGTTATCAACGTGACCATCAGGCTCGCGCATTTGGTCGTACATNTCACGNAAGATCGGATCGAGATCANTACGGTCCTCGTGTAGCATTTCGATCCACGCTTCCGGNTTTCCATCAGTCCGATNNTGTGGTGAGGACATTATCAAGCTCCATATAGGTGTCACGGTATGCGATTTGCGCGGACACGTGCAAGCGTGACATATGCGTACAGGGGCCTTGGATGATCTTCAAGGCTAGCGGGAAGGCAGCATGATACGTCTAACACTACCTAAAAATATCAAACATGTGACTGTACTTGAGAGTAAGACTTCGTCCGGCTGCGGCCGGAATCAGGCCATCAAGACCGTGTGTGTCGTTGTAGACAAGAAATAGCCCAGTATTGGCTTGCCCCAGAACCCCAAAGCGAAAGTTGCTCGACCACAATTTGGCCTTTTCGTTGTACTGGATCAAACTCTGAATGAAGACTCGCGGCGTAAATGAGTAGGAAGTGCGTGCAATGATGAGATTAGTTACAAATTTTCCNCCNGGCAGATTGTACGCGTTCCGACTCAAACTCACTTCAGTATTAAAGGCCTCACCCATGCGATATCGAANCGANGGTCGAATCGTAACGCGGTCTCCCCCAAAGGCACCACCAATCCAGCTGTACACCTGCCCNCTCAANGCCGCACCTTGATTCGTCATGAGCACGAGTTGCAGTTCCCTGTGCTTGTACCGACCGACTGGAACANTGACATCCGGCATAATATTGAAGGCAGCTTTCACTCCTTCATTCGTAAGGTTTANCCCACTGTGGATCTCCGTCCCATTCTTGAATTCCCAATGATTATCGATGTGCGCACGCGCGCTTTCCTGGAAGCCGTTAAAATCCCAGTATGAGTACACACTGACGTGAGGTCGAAGTTCGTGCAGACNCAGCGGAGCGTTGGGNCCAAGNCTGAAGTTGTACTGCGTCCGACTATTAAAGTTCCGGAACCCACTGCGCCTAAGGAACCCTGCCTCGGGATTAAAATTCTCCCCAACTTCACTGTAGTTGTAATCGTGCCACCACTCCTGTGAGGTGTACCCATACCGCAAGGTGTATGCGTGGTCATTNCCAACCTTCCCAGGGGTCTGAGTGCGGGCAATAAAACCATTAATNNTCGCATTCTGCCCAATCCCCCATCGTCCATCGATACCGANCGTCCGATTGTAGTCATTCGACCCANCTAGATCGCCAGACGCCTGTCGATTGACAAAGATGACGCCAAGATTTGACCGGTTTGCAAGGTCCTTGCGNACNCGAGCGACTGTGAAATTGTTTGATGGGGCGACACCTGNCACTTCCTCGGTCTGCATGCTGAGCAATCCGACATTCACATTACCTCCGACNTGACCAGACAGTCGGGCCCCTCCCCGAATNGGAATCGCGACTCCTTTTGGTCCGATACCAATACTACGGCTGAAAAACAGCTCGGTCGNGCCGGAGTTGCCAACGCCNAACAGNCCAGAATTTTCAAGNAAGAATGGGCGTTTCTCTGGAAAAAATAAGTTAAACCGATCCAAATTAATCTGCTGGTCATCCACTTCAACTTGTGCGAAGTCTGTGTTGTAAGTCACATCGAGCGTCAGACTTGGTGTCACGCTGTACTTCGCATCGATACCAATGTCTCCAAGAATGGGAGTACTNCCCTTGACAGNAGCTAAGTTCGTCGCATCACCGAGAACATATGGAACAATTTTCAGGTTCTGCTGGGGCGGCACCACCAATTCAGTNAATCTGCCAGCCATAGACAAGCGATNGAGACNGTACTGCCGTGGCAATGGTGCCCAAAANGCNCGCTCNTTGCGGCGACGGATGTTNCGCTGAAAATTTATCCCCCACGTTTGTGACTCATCACGAGGATAACGNAGCGTTCGAAATGGAATCGNGAATTCCGCNCTCCAACCCACATCGGTTACCTGNGTNCGAACTTCCCAAGACCCATCCCAGTTAATATTNAANCCNTGACCCGAACCNCNTTGTTGCCGACCGCCNCCACCGCCATAACTGCCACCAAACCTGCCACTACCCTCACCTTCATTCGTAACTTGTCCGTCGTACTCNAGTCCTGACGGATTCGTNCCGAACACAAAACCNTTCTGCTGNTCAAGATACGTGTCTAGAATGATNTGAAAACTGTCGGTTTCACTGAGNGGNGAATCGCGACGACTATCCGAAACTANNATGGTTGACGGATCGCNGTCATAAAGAATCACACCAAAAAAGAGNGTGTCNTCNGAATACGCGATGCGGACTTCGGTACGCTCGGAAGCCAGTGCTCCTTCNTCGGGAGTGGTCTGGCGAAACCCNGTNACCGGNTCTATGTTGCTCCAAGCTGGATCGCCGACCACCTGACCGTCGATCATTGGCGAGTCAGAAACGAACTTAGCCACGGCACCTGGCACCGCAGAGCTGTCGCCGGGCACTTGTTGACCGAATGTTGGCCACGCCGCCACTACAATGACGGTAGTCCAAAAACTAATGCCTGTNTTCCNGACCAGAAANTTGCTGAAACNCACGAATANNGCTCCTAGAGNTATCCCGCCGACAAAATGTAAGCTGGATTAGANANTTCTTNATNTTAACNGAATCNNNGCGGAAAATATTTACNTGAAACAATAANTTTACANNGCCACTGGATCATTGCGCGGAACTNAAACTGCAGTTTTGAGCCAAACATAGAATCTTNATCTCAAGAAAAGTTTGNCTCGTGCTAGCATCACANCTTCCGTGATATCCACAGCGCGTTTACTTACGTACCTAGTCTGGCTCGGCACTACNATCTTGTGGGGCACGACGTGGGTTGTNATTCGGATCGGTTTNCNNGATTTGTCTCCTCTTGCTTTCGCAGCAGCCCGTACTACTCTCGCCGCNNTAGTNATTTTTTTNGTCGCCCATTTCTTNGCACGCGCCGACCGTCCCCAGAGTCACGAAATTCGTTTCTGGATGCTCATCGGTGTCCTGCAANTAGGATTNCCGTACGCACTTNTCTTCTGGGCAGAGCANTCTATCTCCGCCGGCTTGACGGCCACACTGTTTGCGACATTTCCTGCCTTTACTGTGGTNATTGCNCACCTNCTCCTNGANGANGAACCGATGTCGTGGATCAAAATGGGAGGNGCCATGCTGGCTTTCTGTGGAGTCNCCGTGCTGGTGGGACCAGATCGCGGCACTAACCNNCCATCAATCTGGCCGGTCCTGGCCGTGATGACTGCAGCAGCCTCNGGAGCATTTGCCGCTGTGNTCGTTCGTCGTCACGGTCGAGAAACGTCCACTCTTTGGTTAACCACCNTNCAAATTTCGTCTGCTGCATTATTCCTTATTCTGCTTATGGNTCTTTTGGAACCCCAANTACAAGTACNCGTCACNCCACGGGCAATCTGGAGCGTGGTGTATTTAGGAATTGTCGTNACGATTGGCTGTTATCTTGGTNTGTTCTGGCTNCTGAAACGTATGGACGTCACCTTGGTGAGNATGAGTGTCGGAGGAGAAGCCGTCATCNNGGTGTTCCTCGGCGCGNCCTTACTTGGAGAANCTCTCGGANTGCGTGCGNTCGTCGGNCTGGCGCTCGTCGTCCTTAGCGTCGTGNTGGTCAGTTTGCNGAGTAAATTGTCATTNGGGCCGTCAGCATAANCCGTATATNTGTACTATTGATNNCATGNCTCGAAACCTTGAAGTGTTAGACACATTTNTGGCTGGCCTCCCTCGNGTGTCGCTNGGAATCTTTCCGACACCTCTTGTGCCACTNGAACGGCTCAGCCGTCATCTCGGNATCGACTTGTGGATGAAGCGCGACGAGTGCACNGGTCTTGCCCTTGGTGGNAANAAGACACGNAAGATGGAGTTCATCCTGGCAGATGCCATCAAGCACGGACATGATACCGTTGTGACCACCGGTCCNCTCACCTCAAACCANACGATGATGACCGCGATGGCGGGNCGGCGNCTTGGGTTNNAGGTCCACTGCGTCATCGGCGGTGAATCTCCGANCCAACCATTCGGCAATTTACTNNTGCTGGAATATCTCGGAGNNACGGTACATTACACGCCTCTCGATTTTTCGAANCCAGAACCNACGGCNCTGGCACGATACAAGGTTCGGTGCCATGAAGTGGTAGAGGAAACTGGTGGCTACTGGATTCCTGGCGGCGGNACTATGCCANAAGCNGAGCCCGCCTACATGCTTGCCGTCTCCGAGATAGCCCACCAGTGTGATGNACGNTTTGATTTTGACGACGTGGTGCTCGCAATTGGCACAGGCTCAACGACAACCGGACTTTTATTAGGTTTGGCGTTGGGTGGTTTTGACTGCCATGTNAACGCGGTCGCNACNGCAGATCGGNACTCGATCGAAAACATCTTTAAACGCCGCTCTCCAGCAGAACAGTTCGTAAAGGCCTCTGCCGNGCTAGGNATAGATCTCACGGCNNAAAATGTACCGCCNTACGACGTGAGATTTGGATTCGCAGAGGAAGGTTACAGNATTCCAAGTGNNGGCGGTGACCAGGCAATNCGANTGNTAGCNCGCGAAGAAGGATACTTGCTCGATCCCATCTACACGGCCAAAGCCTTTCATGGCTTACTNACTATGGTCGACGATGGACGAATTAANTCTGGGACGCGCGTNCTGTTTCTGCACACCGGTGGTCTGTCGATGACGCCAATAACGGAGCGCCGCTACNNGCCCTAATGAAAGAGTTATACTGCTCACTTACATAATAGGAGGNACCATGGCACGCTGGATTGCAATATGGCTGACNGTCCTGTCAGGTCAGGTATTCGCGCAAACATCTGCNCCTGCAAATAANTCCATTCANCAGTCAGACCTGAAAGCAGATCTGTACTTCCTCGCTTCTGATGCCATGCAGGGNCGACTTACCAATACGCCAGAAAATCGGCTGGCCGCTGAATTNATCAAGTCCCGCTTCGCACGAATGGGATTGCAAGCGGCAGGACCGAACGAATCCTTTTATCAACCCTTTAACCTCATCACNACAACCTTGGGTGATGACAATCGGTTCGTCATNTCAAGTATGGAGCAACCNGCCACAGANCGCAGCCTNCGNCTTGGGCAAGACTACTACCCGCTCACCTTGAGCGCGAACGGNCGAACGCNCGGCGAACTGGTATTTGCCGGCTTCGGCATTGACGCGCCAAGCTTGGCACACNATGACTACCGCACTGGNNCAGTCGAAGGCAAACTNGTGATGATNCTCGATCACGAGCCCGGCGAACGNAATCCAGANAGCCCNTTCGACGGCGTGGTGACCTCAGAATTCGCACGCACACTGCGCAAAGTCGTAACGGCGCAAGCACGCGGTGCGCTGGCGGTGCTTTTTGTCTCCGACGTACACAACCATCCCGAGTCGACCAATTTTGAGGCCGTTGCTGCTCGCACCTGGCCAACCACCTCCGCACGCGTGCCCCGGTACATGCTGGAAACCTGGATGAACAAGGTGAAAATTCCGGTGGTGCAGATCTCACCCGCTATCGCCAACGATTTGCTGCGTGTTGACGGGACAAGTCTCGAAGAATTGGCACAATCAGCTGAAGCGAGCGGTGGTGTGACGCTGCGGACAGTCACGGGACAGCAACTTGACCTTGGAACCGCCGTCAACCGCCATACGATCCCAGATCGCAACGTCGTCGCCATGATCAAAGGTGCTGACCCAGATTTGGCGCATGAATTCGTGATCGTGTGCGCCCACTACGATCACAACGGNGCGGATGGGNCGCGGATNTTTAACGGTGCAGACGACGATGGTTCNGGCACGGTNGCACTGCTCGAAATCGCNGAGGCTTATGCACTCGCAGCGGCAACCGGTTTCCGTCCACGCCGATCGATCTTGTTCGCAGCCTGGAATTCCGAAGAACGTGGGCTACTTGGTGCGTGGGCGTATACTGAAAATCCCCTTGTGCCTCTGAGCAATACGGTGGCGGTGCTCAATATGGACATGATTGGTCGCAACGAAGAAGTCCCCGTCGGTGGTGGCGGACGATTTCGTGGTCTTGAGGTCCAAACTGCCGAGTCTAACAACAACGCGCTTAACATCCTCGGCTACACCTACAGTCCAGATTTACTTAATGAAGTGGAAGAATCGAACGAGGTGTACGGCCTTGAGTTAAAAATGCGATACGACAACAACCGCTCAAACTTGCTTCGGCGAAGTGACCAGTGGCCATTCCTGCAGAACCGTGTCCCGGCACTATTCTTCCATACCGGCCTACACCCGGACTATCACACGACCAACGATCGACCAGAAAAGATCAACTACGTGAAGATGGAAACCATTGCGAGACTTGTCCATCAAGTGAGTTGGAATCTCGCCCAAACGTCCTCAAGGCCTCGTTACATTAAATAGTCCACAGAAACGTTGCTGCGTATACGGTGGTTAATTTTCCGGATTGAGTAAATGACGGTCAAAAAACCCGACGACTCGGTCTGAAAATTCTTGAGACCGCTCTCGTTGAAAATCTACATGACCCAAGTCGGGTTCGAACCAGAGTTCCTTGGGTTCACGGGCGGCATCATAAAGCAGTTGGCCACTCTCAGAGGCAACCACGACATCGGCTCCACCCTGCATCAGCAAAATCGGTTGCGAATCCAATGCAGCGATCCACACGGTAAAGTCCAGCAGGTCAGGCTTCATCGCCCAGTCCTGTTCCACCCAGAAAAGAATCATCGGAGTGAACGGAAATGGAGGTAACCCGGTGAAGTAGGCAATGCTTGTTTCCACCGTACTGCGAACGGACGCCACCGCACTGTGCGTTACGATCGCTTTAATGGACTGTGTTTGTGCGGCGAGTTGAATCGCCAGTGAGCCTCCCAAGGAATTCCCGAAGATTCCAATCCGTGAGGGATCCACACCCTCAAGTGTCTGAATGAAGGCAAGCCAAGCCGACAGGTCCTTCATCTCTTCCAGACCGAACGAAATCACTCGTCCATCATTCAGATCGTGAGCTCGCAGTGATGACAGCAACACGCCATAACCACCACGCGCCAACGTTGCTGCAATCTCAAGTAATTGCGTAGAGCGATTCGTCTTGTAGCCGTGCTGCACGATGACCGCTGCACCGTTCTTAGACGGTGTCCACCAGCCAGCTAATCGCAGGCCGTCCGAAGTGGTAACTTGGACATCACGATAATCCATCCCGACATCGGCTGGAGTGCGCTCAATGGGAGGGCGCTCATCAGGGAGGTGTGTGACTAATCGAGCGGCCTCGCGGCGTGCTACCCAAAACATGCCAGAAGTCGTTAGTGCACCCACAACAAGTATTAGCCCAGTCGCGAGTTTGAGTCGTCTCATATATCTTTCAAGAAGATCGACGGTCACTTAAGCTGGTTTAGATGCTCGGACCCGCAGTCGCACATAATCAACCACCCACGTACCCTCCGCATCCTGAAGTGAACCACCGAGCACCTGACAAATCTCTTGAACGGTATCAGACCGAACCGCANCATCAACTGCTATAAGAAATGGATGAGCGAAGATTTCTAGCCAGTCACTGAGGNGGCCTGGAATCGGCGTCGGTCGATCGAAAAGCTCTGCCACTTCAACGTGAAANCCATNTTGTTCAAGACNCTGCCGATACTCTTCTTTGGTCGGAAAGAACCANGGCATTAGTNTTGCTGCATCAATATCNCGCCGTTCAAAAACNGTCGNAATCGCTGCACGGACTTCGGCGATGTTTCCGTCGCCNCCGAATTCAGCTACAAACCGTCCACCTGGCTTAAGTGCTCGAAAAATTCCCTTNATTGCAGCATCAGAGTCCTTCACCCAATGCAGCGCGGCATTACTAAAAACTGCATCNAATTCGTTATCAAAATCGAGNTGTGCAGCATCAATCANNCGAGTGTCTAATCCNCGCGCTTGCGCAGCTCGAATTTGGTCAATGCTNCTGTCAACAGCCAAGACACGACATCCTGCCTGTGCCAACTTNTCGGTGAGCNCACCATCACCACACCCGAGATCAAGNACATATTCCTCCGGTTGAGGAGCNAGTAGNGCNANTGCNTCCACCCCAAGGTCTGACACGAATCGACCAGTGCGAGCGTATCGTTCAGAATTCCACTGTTGTAAGGACGCGTCCATAATCACATTGCCTGCCTTGAACCGACATTAACGTCGTCCAAAATGTGTTGAGACTGGTGCGAGACTCAAGAACCGCAGAAAAAAACTGAGGTGCAAAGTAACGGCATTGTGGTTCAGCACATCCATCGATAGGACTGCATTAGAGTGGTCTAAGGCTATCTCCGGAATCGCCAAGACCGGAAATGTCGAGCAAGGCCGACGAAATACTCAGCCCGTTTAACTGTCATCAGGGTAATTAAAAAACTAGAATCCCCGTTTCCTGCCACGTATGTTTCGACGACTACCCTTCGGCTTTGCTGACTTGCCAGGACGAGCACCAAAGCCTCCGAATGGACCATCATCGGGAGTAAATGAAGGGCGTGGACGTGGAGCACGGTCCCGAGCTTCGCTTACACGAATCGTTCGACCCTGAAGATCGGCACCATCCAACTTTTCAATGGCTACCGGAACCGCGGCAGCGTCACTGAACTCAATGAATGCAAAACCCCGGGGCTTTCCAGTAGCTCGGTCGATTGGCAAGAACACTTCACTGATTGTTCCAGCTTCAGTAAATAACGTTTCAAGATCCGTTTGTGACGTATCGTAGTTGAGATTCCCAACAAAGATTTTTGAAGAAATGATGTCCTCCTACTTAATAATATCGAGTTCTGTATGTGCTTCAGTACACCTTCAATATGGCAGGTTGGACGCGTAGATACAAGTTGTCAACCGGCTTTCCCGCCCTGTTGTGACACATCAGCGCAGATCACGCTGTTCCACCGTCCGATGAGACACTAATTGCCAATTCTCATCACGTCGGACGTAGACCCGAACATATCGGGCCATAAACCAACGTTCCTCTCCCTGGAAATAACTGTGAATATGTAACTGTCCATAGGAGACGGCCAGGTCACCGTGCATTTCCACTTCAAGTGCCTTGTGTTCACGCGACACATAAATTGACTCGCCGGTGCGCAGCGATTCAAGCCAATCGGTTTTCCCATGTACGACCCCGGTACCATGAGTAAAACGGAAGTCGTCAGCGTAAAGACGACTGAGCGTCTCGAAGTCTAACGCGACAATCGCTTCGGCTTGGGCATGCTCCAGTTTCACAATGGCATCTTTAGAATCATCAAACGCACCTAGTGAAATGCTCGCAAGCAACGTCATGATTACAGCGGTGCAATATTGCTCAACCCGGCCACAACCGTTTCGTCGCACGGTACTTTCCCTTGTGAAAGATGAGTGACACTTAATCAAATGCAACACCAAGGTCTAAAAAAAGGATTCGGATACATCGTTCAGCCCTTTCGTCTACCAACTGACGAATTTGTACATTAGACGGATCAACTTGTAAGCTTCGGTCATCGTTTGCGCTTCATACGAGACCGTCATCCCATCTATCCGACTCACGCCAGGGATTGACTGCAGGATGTCTGCCCGTGTGGTTGTGGCAAATCGAATACGCACGGTTACTGGTTCCATTACTTCAAGTGGTTGCGCATTTGTTATAGCTTCTAGTGCCTCACGCGTGGTTGCCTGAAGACGCTGATGCACTTCTGCTGGATGGTGTAACTGGGCTACCAAAGAACCGACCGCCTCCTTCGTCACAACTGTTCTGGTGTTCATGAGTTCACGAAATTGTCGAGTGAACGTCAGGTCACCACTTACCATGACGACCGGCACCCCATGCGCACCCGCATAATGAGCATTCATCCCACCCTCTCCGACCTCCACATCATTCAGCCACAAACCTCGAACCGAACCGGAACCGGTATGCGCCAAAAAGCCGTCTTTCGTGCCTACACGAGCGTGATAGCCAACAAATATTGCGGCATCGAACGACTCATCCAAACCTTGCACCATACCTAGAGGTTTAATGTGGCCTTGGATGTACGTGACACGCTCATCAAGACGCATGTGCAAGAGGTTTTGCATATCGCCATGCGAATCGTTGACCACCACCTCTGCAGGACCAAACTCAAAGATAGCGCTAACGATAGCGTTAACATCCTCTGTCATTAATTCCCGTCCGAGCGCATAGTCCTTCCCCGATCCGTTGGTCATCTTCGGTGTGCCGATGCCGCTGATACCTTCCATATCAACCGAGATAAAAATCTTAAGTGGAGGATTCGACACCTGAACGATTTCAGCCCCGACTAGCATCGGGTTGCATAAGACGGTTAGACCCGTTAAGACAATAGCGAACGAGTAGCGACGAAGTCGCCAATGATATCCAAGGCGCATTGATACCTCCCTTTGGACTTTATGTTTTCTCAAAACCAGACGAAACGCAGCCAATACACTGAGACATTGAATGGTAGCTCGCAATATTAAGTTTCCCAGACTTTACTCTACAGTTCGCACGATCGGATACACAGCGGCACCTACAAGCACATCGTCAAGCAGATTCCAATTGACGAAACCGTCGTCAGACATAGGCTCGAGCAACATAAAAACCAATCGACCAAGCGGCTGATCAAGTGGCACGACTCTCGTACCAGCTGCCAACACAGCCTGTGTTAGCTCGTATGAACCAGTTAGGGTTCGTTCGCGATGCCCTTGAAATTCACGATCAGTACTGGAGGTTGATCCAATCTGAAATTGTTCAACCTCCCGTGTAGACTCTGCATCAAGCAACTCTGTGTGAATTCCATGCGCTTCCAGTCGTTCAATAACATTTTCGAGATTGGAGGGAACATAGTAGGCGCGGGGAACCCGTTCAAATGCCGACGCGGCGAACGTTCCATACTCATACATACGTGTGAGTGTCTGGGTATCAAGACGGCGAAGCATTTGTTGTCCGGTGTAGGGGTTCCGCTCTGGCATCACTTCGCCAAGTAGAATGTCGACCGGCTCCGCCGATTGTTTGAACACAGCTCGCACAGCAAGGTGCTGTCCAACGATCGATTCGCCATTGGCAGACTCAACAACCGCACGAATCGCTTCTCCGTGCGTCTCAACATAGTTAAGAATTTCTTCAACAAAACGTTTTGTTACTGTTATGCGATCCTTAAATGGGAGGTATGAATAGGCTTCACTCAGAATTGAGACGCGATTACGAAGGCCGCCGTAGTTATTCCCAAAACGTGGACGGTGGTCGAACGTATACCAACCAAGTGCACGTCCAGACCCAGGCCTGGGGGTGTTGCCGTAATAATAAAAATCCCACCCATAAGCATCCTTAATAGTTCGCGTTACAGTTGGTAGCAAGCGCTTGCGAAGTAAGTCGACTATTGGAATAGCGGTATTTGGATGCAAGGGTGGTGCATACGTTAGGTGATAGCCATGATAAGTGCCATTGGTTGCATGGAGATCCATTAAAACGTGCGGATCATACTCCTTAAGCATTTTCACAAATGACCGTGCCTCTGGAGATTCAAGCTTCATATGATCTCGATTCAGGTCATACCCTTGNGCNTTTGGTCGTTGGCCTACNCCACCAATTGGACCGTGCTGTCGACTACGATGGGTCAACGCAATCCGCTCATTACCATCNGCGTTATAAATCGGNGCNATCAGCAAGATCATCGTTTCAAGCCACTCACGATGCTCGCCGTTCGCCAANTCACGAAGCAACATGAGNGTTGCTTCTTTCCCTTCGACTTCGCCACCGTGAATGTTGCCCTGAATGTAAACTCGCGTGAGGTCACTGTGTCGAATCGCCGTAGAGCTCATTTCATCCAACTCACCAACAACTGCTAACAAGAGCGGGCGGCCTTCATTTGAGTAACCGAAGCGATGAATCGTAATGTACGGTGAGGATTCCGCAATACTTTCCAAAAACACTAGAGCTTCATCATGCCGGGTCGTCTCGGTATAACCTGACTGTTCCGCTCGTGTCAGCAACCCGTTAGCCGGTTGCGCCTCTACCTGCCAGGCAGTAGTCAGCAATGCCGCTAACGTTAATAGTGAAAAAGAGCGATGCCGGTTGAATTTGAATTTACGCATTAGTTATGTAACGTCAGCTGTAATGACCGACCACATTA
Organism: Woeseiaceae bacterium; assembly: GCA_002696705.1. Lineage (GTDB taxonomy): Bacteria > Acidobacteriota > Vicinamibacteria > Vicinamibacterales > UBA823 > UBA8106. The sequence continues at coordinate 46,118 of NZSH01000023.1, forward strand.
AGTCTCGCCACACACAATCAATCCCCACAAATCCCGCTTCCTGCAATAAGTGGAAGTGAGCGGCCAGTGGCGTGTGATGGTCGTGTGCTTTCGCGTGGTCTAAGAGACCCTGAATCTCCGCATCCGTACAGTTACCTGGCGCTCGCTCGAAGTCAAGCATACCTTGCCACATCCGTGCATGGTTTGCCTCGGTTCCACCACTGAGTTGATCAACAAATCGAAACGTGCCTCCCGATTTGATCGATTCACGCACACGACGAAACAAGGCGCCCTTGTCTTCNACGTGATGCAGGCTAATCGACGATGTGACGAGATCGAACTGGTCGCGCCCCATGCTGTACTCTTCAAANCGTGCTGTCACGAACGTCGCNCGNCGNNCCGTNTCTGGAAANNNCTCNTGCAGTACGCGNNCGGGTNANCTCGANCATTTCNTCAGATGCGTCGACGAANGTNAANTNGCANTCAGGCGCATGCCGGACGAGTGGTACCGATAACCCGCCTGAACCGCAACCCAGTTCAAGGACGGTTTGCGGATGCCGCGGTAGATACTTGATTAATTTTTCGATCATTGCATCATAGCAAGGCACGGAACGATGAATCAGGGAGTCGTACTCAAAGCCCATCGCACCGAAATAGTCTGAAGCCGTCCTTGGAGAATCGCTCATTAAACTCGCTTTATTTCGCGTATTGCTCGCAAAAAACCTTTAGTGAAAGACGAAACCATTCATGGCGTCGTCAAGTGACCAGGTGTCACATGGTCCAACGAGCTGCACTAAACCACAGAACGGTTCCAAAAAGCGCCAAAGCTGCATGTGTTTCCCATGCGATTAAACCGGAAAAAACAAAAAATGCTGGCACCAGCACGAGTCCAAGGCCCGCACATGCAACTACCCGTGCGACCCAGATCACCTCACCTCCTGCACGATTCCGCCTGGCTTCCTCAGCTGTTGGATATAGCAGAACAGTACGTAAAAACCCACAGCAAGAAACCAGCCAGGCAAACCAAGAAAAAATATTTCCATAGGCAAGAAGGCACAAACTGCCAGCGTTCCCGTCCAAGTCAAGGCAGCAGGCCAACTAAATTGCAGTCCGTGGAGCTCGGCGAAGTGCGACTGTAACCCCATCCTTGGTAGCAACCAAAAATCAGCGAAAATGACGACCCCCATTGGCATGAGAATTAATCCGTAAAGAGCCACAAAATCGAGTAATTGCATCATGAGTGCGGGAAACATTGCTGCGGTTGTCGTGACCGCACCTGCTGCGACAGTTACCTTCCAGCGTTTCCAGTTTGGTGTTGCAGTTTGAAGTGCCAAGCCTGCACGATAGAGCGTCGGATTGGCTGTCGTCCACCCCGCAACAACAACCGCAATGGCACCTGTAACACCAATGCCCATATAGGCGATGGGTCCCGGCGCGATCTCACCTAGAGCAGCCGCGCATAATATTCCGGAGGCGACCCAGGCAACGAAGTGACCCAAGTACATTCCGAAGGCGCTCAAGAACCCGTGGGTCCAATGCCGCGCATACCGGAGAATGGTCAAGTCAGCCATACCGATATGCATCGCCATGTTGCAGAACCAGGCAAAAAACATCACATGCCAAAACGTGAATTTTGATTGACCCGCCAGCGGCACACCAGTCCAAATCCGTTCGTTTGCTACGAGCCAAAATTCCCCGAATGAACTAACACCCAGTTGTTGCAAAACAGCAACCGCAGAGGCCACAAATACCGCTAACATCCACGGCCACGCAACCTTTGAAAATCCGGTAATTCGGTCAAACCCCAGAACCGCAAATCCTGTAACAACCGCTCCAACTAAGCCCACAACGATCACCCACGACACACTATTCGGATAACGATCATTTAAGCCTGGCATCGTCATATCAAAGGGAAGACCAACAGCCGTTGCTGCTACTGAGATCATTGCACCCGCTAAAAAACAGAACATCAGTGCGTTTACAATGTTGTAGACAAACAGGAGCTGTGGGCCGGTGATCTTGCGGAGCTGCCAGTAGAGGTTTAACCGAGTTCGGACAGCGATTGGGGCAACAAAGAACGCCCAGCTCAACACGGCCAGGAGGTTGCCGACAATTAAGCCTCCGAATAAATCGGTAGCGGTCACACCGTGTGCCACAAACAGTGGACCAATAACAAATTCAGTACCCGCTATATGTTCCCCAGCGAAAAGCGCAACAAACGTGCCTGAACCTTGGATACGATCTGCACTTACTGGTTGCCGGTCGAATTCGTTTATGGCATCCAGTTTTGCGGTTAATGACATGAATCGCATTTAGATGGCGTCTACCGTGAAGAACTCGGACATTCACGGATCAGTGACACGGATTTCGAACACGGATGGCCACAATTTACCCGTCACAAACAGGCGGTCGCCCTCAGCATCATAGGCAATGCCATTTAAAACACCTTCGGGATCTATCGGGTAATCTTGAGGCAATAACCCTGACAAATCAATCCTACCGTTAACCGAACCAGACCCTGGATCGATCTGCAGGATCTCGTCTTGATGCCACACGTTTGCCCAAATCTCTCCGTTGATAAATTCCAGCTCATTGAGTTGATCGATGGGTCCTAAACTGTCATGGACGAGAACGCGACGCGCTTCAGTGAATGACTGAGGATCAAGAAAATACAGCCACGCCGATCCATCACTCATCACCAGATGGCGACCATCGTGAGTTAACCCCCATCCCTCCGTGTTGTAACTAAATTGTCCGCGACGTTCGAAGGTGTCAGCGTCATAAATAAAGCCCGTATGAGCAACCCAGGTTAGCTGGTACAGTAAGCCGCCAAACTCCGTAATCCCTTCACCAAATAACCATGAGGGAAGGTCGACTTGTTCGACGATGCGACTTGTCTCAAGCTCTATTTTCCGGATTGATGAACGACCGTAACGTCCAGTACCCTCCACGAGAAAGCCATCGTCAAAATACAGCCCCTGGGTGAAAGCTTCTGGATCGTGTGGATACACATTAATGACTTCATATCCCTTGCTAGAAGCTCTCTGGGCTCCCCCTAAGACAGATGACTGGAGTACTAAACTACACGTCACAACAACAATGATCGCAAACGACAGCATTGTGGGCGTCCATCGCACAGGTATCGGCCCTTCGGACTTGAACATTTGTTTTGAGCGAATCGCCCTCAAATCGGACTCGTCGTTTTGTGCTGCATTAATCATCAGCCACACTCTGGGCACGT
>NZSH01000024.1 GCA_002696705.1 Woeseiaceae bacterium
CACATACTGATGGTTAACTGGTAGCCGATTGATGCCACGCCGAGGTGGAGCGATGTAATTGGCAAAAACACCTGGCTCAAAGATTGGCTCAGCCATGATACTCAAAAGGTAATTCTTGTCATCGGTCGAAGGAAGCCACTCATTCCGTCTTCTATCCCATTCTGCGAAAGAAATAGACTGCCCCTGCGGGTCAAAATAAAATCCTGAATAAATTCCGATGCTGCGGCCAAATTTCTTGTCTGGTAGGTACAGGCGGTCTGATAGCCCGTAATTTTCGAGCACCTTGTTCCACCGGTCCATACCAGCCTGACAGTCACCAACGTACCAGTCGCGAAGAACCTCATTCATCGCTTTGCGCATTANTACCTCTTGCCGCNGCANNNGNCCCNCCTCAAATACCTCCATATCGTAGTACGTNTCCACAACCGTATGATCTTGNAACGTTTCTTCTCGCGCTCGACCTTTNAAACCATTGGAAAAGTAGGAAGCGGCGTTGCTCGAGANCTCGCTGCCATGTAGATCGAGACTTCGGCTGAACCAGAAATTTAGATGCCGTTGAATCATCGGCAAATCTATCCCTCCCTGCCGGCGTACATCCTCGGCTACTCCACCCGCCNCCTTCATTAACTGACAGGTNCGCTCAANAATGCGAGANATNCCANTCTCACCAACGAACATGTGGTGTGCCTCTTCGGTCAGCATGAAGCGGGTTGTACGNGCTAATGGGTCAAGTGCNCTCTCGGAAAGCGACATCAATTGTGATTTACCGTCACGGTCNGTGAACATAGTAAACATGAANAAATCGAGCCAATTATCAATCGGCTCATTGAACGCCTCAAGAATACGTGGCTTGTCCGCGTTNCCGCTAGTGCGAGCGAGTAAATCCTCAGCCTCATCTCGACCGTCTCGGCCAAAGTATGAGTGCAATAGGTAGGCCATCGACCAGAGATGGCGACCCTCTTCAACATTCACTTGAAAAAGGTTCCTGAGATCATAGAGACTCGGACATTTTGATCCCAGTTTGCGCTGCTGTTCGACCGACGCCGGTTCGGTATCCCCCTGGGTCACTATCAGACGCCGGAGTTGATTGCGAAATTCTCCAGGCACTTCTTGCCANGCTGGTTTCCCCATCAGGTCGCCANNTCCAATTACCNTGTCCTTCACGGGCTCGGCCAAAAAAATACCCCACCGATATTCAGGTAGTTTGACGAAGTCGAAATGGGCCCATCCANCAGCATCAACACTNATNGCNGTTCGCAGGTAGACCTGGTGATGNTCTTGGAANTCCTNNGGNCCCATTTCTCGCCACCAGTCGAGATACNTTGGCTGCCAGTGCTCNAGNGCTCTTTGCAAACGCTTATTNCTTGCCAGGTCAACGTTGTTCGGAATTNGTTCACTCGATATCATGAGTCAAGCTNTCTCCATNNANGNNTTCCNTGTAAANNACTCAGGTGCGTCGCCAATCGAAGTCNGGACGTCCNTCAACACCATATACNTTGAGTGNNCCNCGTTCNCCAACTGCATTGGGCCGCTGAAAGATCCAGTTTTGCCACGCGGATAATCGACCGAAAATCTTGGTTTCAAGCGTCTCCGGTCCAGGAAACCGAAGATTGGCCTCAAGGCCAGTGAGGGCGTCAGGTGAAAGTGCAGAGCGACCTTCAATAACAAGTCGCACCTCCTCATCCCAATCAAGCTCGTCCGGAGAAGAAGACACCAAGCCCAGATCGAGTGCCTCCTGCGGAGCGAATGACTCATCGTGAGCCAAAAGCTCACCCACGCGACTGGGTTCAGCCATAAATCGAATTCCCAGTCTAGTCAGACCGTTGCTCGCTGGGTAAGCGCCACCATTGAGAGGAGACAGAGCAATAGTATTCGCACGATCGGGATCGTCCAACATGAACGACTGATCGGCTGACAACGCAATTTCGAACAGAGATCCGACAAAACACGATCCCGGTTCGATCAAGGCAATAAAACTTCGAGCTGTCAGGTCCAATCGCTTTAAAGTCCGTTTCATGAGTAATCGAATCTCTCGAACGAGCCAGTGCGAAGCATGAGCGTGTAGCGCCTTGTCAACCGCGAGTACTGCTTCCGCCGTGCCCACGGTCTTGAGTATAACAAGGCCTATCTCTGGTTCATTCAACCGCAAGTGCAAGAGAGCAGCATCGAGTTCCCGAAACGCGCGTAGAGGCCAATACTCAGCGCCGAGTGAAACGATCTCATCGAGCGTGTCTGGTTGTGTTTCGGTTGGCCCATGCACCGTTAATTCAACAGTACGCTTAGGGCGATCGAACGATAATGTGACAGATGAGTACACTATTTTTGTATCGGAGATCACGGGCTCAACGGACTCAAGAGTGATCCCAGATTCCTGTTCGGGTCGATCCGATTGAGCAGCCAACTCAGTCACACGTTCAGTCACCGCCTCTTGAAACCGCGAACGAGAATGAACGGCATCAACCAGGCGCCACTCGACCGCACGCTTCCCTTTCACACCTTCTACTAATGTACTAAAAATATCTGCGAGGTCCGGACGAACCTTACGCTTATCGATCACCCTCGTNAAACCACCNGTNCCAGGCAACACACCCAATAGCGGAACTTCGGGCAAGCTGACGGCAGAGTTNCCGTCGTCAACTAGCAGAATTTCATCGCACGCCAATGCCAATTCGTAACCACCTCCAGCACAAATACCGTTCACNGCTGCCACAAACTTTAATCCTGAATTTTCACTTGCATCCTCAATAGCCAGACGTGTTTCGTTGGTGAATTTACAGAAATTAACCTTGAAGGCATGAGAGGATGTGCCAAGCATGAATATATTCGCGCCAGCGCAAAAAATCTTCTCTTTTAGGCTGNTNATGACTACAACTCNNACTTCTGGGTGCTCAAATCGAATGCGCTGTAGCGCATCAGCNANCTCGATNTCGACACTTAAATCGTACGAATTNAACTTTAGAGAGTAACCTGGGCGCAANCCGNCATCTTCTTGGACATCCATCGNAAGCCGAGCAAGTGNGCCCTCAAANNTTAACTTCCAGTGTTTATATTCATNNGGGTGCGTATTTGTAGTAACGNGGTGTTCCATNAANCCATTATGATTGCGGNTGGTAGGAGCCGTCAATCNGCTTCCTCTNGANCGGCTATAATACAGNGTAAAAGNNAATAGGGAAGATAGCGGGAGNNAAGTNAAGATGCCAANACTGCAGGATTTCAATACTCCGTTGGTCTATAAAGTGGATGACTCAGAAGCTACTGNTNCCACGAGTNCAGGACCGATACCAAGTCAACTGNCCTATCGTNTCGACATTCGNTCTCTTGANGGNATGCAGAAGGAGGCAGTCGTCCGTCAATTAGTNCCGCCNGGAGCAACTTGGAGATTAGTTTCAGACGAAGGTCCATATCTGAATGGCACTGATCTCGCACCATTTCCTCTCGCCTTTTTTGCTGCAGGCCTCCAATTCTGCTACATGAGCCAACTTGTGGAACTTTTNCGGGCCAATAAAGTCAATNTCCACTCGCTNGCCGTCGATCAGGATACAAAGTACACGATGACCGGCTCAGCCTTACGAGGNGACATGATCGGAGAAGGTGTCCCGGCTGAGTTGACNGTAAAANTGGAATCGGATGCCTCTCCTGAAATTCTGGCACCACTTGTGATGAAGGCCTCTGATCTTTCNCCAGCACACGCAGTAATGCGAGACCTATTCACAAATACATTTGCACTCCAACTAAATGGCAATCAAGTTTCACTCTCTGACATGGCGCCCTCGCCGAACGATNTGGTAGTCAAGCCTCAAGAGAGTTTTCACAACCTGCAACCAGCTACAAACAACAGCTTTCGAGAAAATCTTGTCACGAAAATAAAGACGGCCGAAGTGAAGCATGGAGTAACAGGAGGTGCCGGATCAAGCTTACAGGCAGAACAGAAGCGTACGCTNCACATTCATTCGGAAGCTAGATTGGTCGGCAANGATCTCTTCGAAACAGACATTCATCTATTTCAGCCACTTGGCAGCAGCTTCCGTTTTCTCTGTGACGCGGCTGGCGGAACNACAGCCCCNGGACCTCTCGCCTANCTGTCGGCAGGCGTGGGATTCTGCTATATGACGCAGCTTGGACGCTACGCCTACATCACAAAACAGAACGTTCGTTCAAGTCAGATTGTACAATTCAATNATTACCTGCAACCTGGNCCAAATGGTACAAGCGCANAAGCCGGCCCAACAGACACGCAAGTCTTCATGGATGCTGANGAAACCGACGAGAGTGCGAAACGTTCCGTTCGAATGGGTGAACAGACCTGTTTTTTACACGGNTCAATGCGTGAGACCTATCCGACTATTATTCGAGCTACGCTGAATAGTAAAACATTGCCGCTTCCGTAATCTTGACGAATTGCTTTGATATATAANCCTGATCTCGAAACAGCCACNCCTGAACNGATTCGTACGAGGCAGCTCGAACNNCTCAATGAACTTCTCGACACGATTCTTCCAGAAAATAGATTCTATGCACGAAAGTTCGACTCAATCACGACTCCACTAGNTTGGGATCAGTTTGAAGCGCTGCCATTTACAACGAAGTCTGAACTCGTCGCTGACCAAGCTACAACACCCCCATTGGGTACAATCGCTACCTATGAACGTGACCGTTACATCACCTACCACCAAACGTCTGGCACTACTGGAAAACCATTAACCATTCTCGACACCGAAGAAAGTTGGAACTGGTGGGCGGAGTGTTGGCAATACGTCTATCATGGGGCTAGTCTGAATNACAAAGACCGGCTTTTTCTAGCGTTTTCATTCGGACCATTTATTGGTTTNTGGGCTGCCCACAACGCAGGCATCAAACTCGGAGCCTTGACAATNCCAGGAGGCGGCCTAGATTCGAAGGCGCGTTTGCANCTACTGCGTCACGCCGGCGCCACAGCCNTTTTAAGCACACCAACTTACGCCCTACGTTTAGCTGAAGTGGCACGGGANGAGGGNNTCAANCTTACAGAACTTGGCGTTCGNGCCACTATCCATGCAGGTGAACCAGGCGCCTCAATTCCAACAGTGCGAGCACAAATCGAAACCGCTTGGGGNGCGCAATGCTTCGATCACGCTGGCGCTACCGAAATTGGTGCGTACGGCTTCACCTGCGANAAACAATGTGGCCTTCATTTAATCGAGTCTGAATTTATTNCAGAAATNCTCGATCCNACTACCAATNAACCAGTTGATACCGGCGAGATTGGTGAACTCATTATCACCAACCTCGGTCGGCCAGGCTGGCCAGTGATCCGTTATCGAACAGGTGATCTTGTTCGAGGTGGCGGACGCCAGTGTGGATGCANTCGNACCTCTCTNATGGTGCCAGATGGGTTGATTGGCCGAGCTGATGATCTTATGGTGGTGCGTGGCATCAACATATANCCGTCCTCCATCGAAGCGATAGTTCGTGAGTTCGAGGTTGATGAATTTAGAATCGTACGGACTAAGCAAAGGGCAATGGAAGAGGTGCACNTAGAAATTGAAGCGGCCGCCAGTGTTGCGCCANCACTCAGTGAGGCCCTGTCTCAGCGACTGGCAGTGNGAATCCCANCCNCTATCGTACCTGCCGGCACCCTTCCCCGCTTTGACCTTAAGGCCAAGCGGATCGTCGATCGCCGAAAAAGCTAATCCGCNAACACGATTGCGAGATTCTCAAACAGTCTCACCCGGCTTGAGTGTGAGCATTTCTACACCGGCAGGCAACAGCTTACCCAGTTCTGCTGGGGTTCCTGTTAATACTGGCCACGTACCATAATGCATCGGCACAACCTTCCGCACCCCGAGTAATTCAACTGCNAACGCTGCACCTCGAGGAGCCATCGTAAAGTGGTCCCCGATCGGNAAAAAGGCAATTTCTGGTTCATATAACCGTCTAATAATCGTCATATCACCAAACACGTCGGTATCACCCGCAAAGTAGATCGTCTGACCATTCTCAAATCGGATCACGTAGCCGACAGGCTCACCCACAGGCACTAAATGATTATCCTTCGGGTCTTGGACACTGGAACTGTGGCTGGCCGACACCATTGTGACGTCAACACCCGCTACACGTTGGGTGCCACCCTTGTTCATACCATGCACATTAGCGAATCCTTGACTCTCCAGCCATTTTGCCAGTTCGAGAATTGAGACAATCGGAGCACCTGTTGCTCGTGAGATCGCTCCGAGATCGTCCAACTCTAGATGATCATGGTGGCCATGTGTAATGAGAATCAGATCAAGCTCGTTTGTTTCTTTTTGACCTTTCGGGCAAGAAGGGTTCGACGTCAAGAAAGGATCAATAAGAATTCTCTTACCGCTAGGTGACGTGAGCACAAACGTCGCATGACCGAGCCAAGTGATACCAAGGTTTTGATTTTCTACCATACTGCAACACCTCCACGAACTCATTTCCCAATCAGCACAAACCTCTAACTCAATAAACTGTTCACTCTAATCTCTGAATAGCGAGACGTTCGACTCGGCGGTAAATCGCCTGAGCGTCCATCTGAGTGCAGTAATCAATAAAATCCTCTCGCGGCCCGCCCCACTTCAGTTCATCGACCGTGTCGAACACAGGCGCATCCGTGCGTAACGTGGCCAAATCTCGAAATGTTAATGCAAGTTCCCTATTCTTAGCTAAAGTCACTGCAAGTTTGGCAGCGCCACGAACCTTCACATCCCACACATCTCCCGAAACCGGTATTGACTCAATATGCCCATATCGAGCGAGTACCAAGCTCGACGACTTAGCGCCCCATCCGGCAAGTCCAGGATATCCATCAGCTGTATCGCCAGTGAGTGCTAAATAGTCGGTAATTGAGTCAGGACCTACACCATATTTCACCTTAACGGCTGAAGCGTCCCTTACCTCTCCTAGACGCCGATCAAATTGCACAACTCGTGTACCAACTACGGACTGGGCCAGATCCTTGTCTGGAGTACAAATGAACACCTGCTCAACCTCAGGATTAGACGCGGCTTTCGCCGCCCCGGAAGCCAGTCCATCATCAGCCTCAAACTCGATCATTGGCCAAACTTGCACCCCCATTGCNGTCANAGCGTGCTCAAGCAACGGGAACTGCGACATCAATACCGGGTCAATNCCNTCACCAGATTTATACCCTGGCCACATCTTNTTTCTGAATGATTCAACAACATGNTCGGTAGCNACGCCAATATGTGTTACGCGGTCTTCCAGCATGCNCAAGACTGATCGNACTACTCCTCTGACTGCACCAACCTCNTGACCAGCCGCGTTNGTGAAGTTCGGCACNGCATAAAAATGCCTAAACAATTCATAGGTNCCATCGATCAAGAACACATTCATCACTGACAGGNTAAGATTTAGNAAAAAAAACTACAAGTTTAAGNTATTTGGANACTCTTAGTNTTCCTATTCCTNNANGGGCTTCAGGTTCCTATCCACANAACTCCAAGTCTCTTGATAACATATAGGGGTGNCGAATCCAGTCACTCTACAACGTGGTCGTCCCATACCNGCCAACCCACTACCAAGAGAACGCAAACCTCCTTGGTTTAAGGTGAAAGCACCTGGCACCAAGAATTATATTCGTCTCAAGCAGCTCGTTCAGTCATTAAACCTNCACACTGTCTGTGAGGAAGCCAACTGCCCGAACATCGGCGAGTGTTGGCATCACGGTACAGCGACCTTCATGATCCTGGGTGANGTCTGCACACGGGCATGCGGCTACTGTAATGTCGTGCACGGTAATCCCGGTCAAGTCGACGGCGATGAACCTGCACGCATAGCTAAAGCCATTANNACGCTCGAACTCAACTATGCCGTGATTACNTCAGTCGACCGTGACGATCTACCTGATGGTGGAGCATCNATCTTCGCAGAAACNATTCGAGCAACNCGCACACTACGCCCAACTTGCCGGTTGGAAGTGCTTATCCCTGATTTTCAAGGTAAGGNAGANNCACTTCANACAATTCTTCAGAGTAAACCCGATGTCTTGAATCACAATCTGGAAACCGTATCACGNCTTTATCGAACGGCACGACCGGGTGGAAAGTATGATCGAGCACTTGAACTGCTANGTCGATCGCATGCCCTTCAACCGACTATACCGACAAAGTCAGGCCTCATGGTCGGGCTTGGGGAATATTGGANTGAAGTAATAACAACCTTACAAGATCTGTATGCAACTGGCTGTAAGAGACTAACAATCGGTCAGTACTTGCGTCCATCCCCGGCTCACTTGCCTGTGGCACGGTACTATCATCCAGACGAATTCAACGAATTGGCTTGTATAGCAAAGNATCTCGGATTCAAACACGTGGAATCAGGACCTCTCGTGCGCAGTTCATACCATGCGCACGAACAAGCGGACGCAGCCCTCANCTGAATTACTCCNTTGGAANTTTTTCANGCCCAGCGTGCTAAAATCTTATATNAGNGGTNCTGAGTGAACGANNGAGTTTATTGCGACNACTATACTAAATAGTCATGCGTAGTAACTTGGGATCTCTTGTGAAATAANAATCACCTNNAANGTAANCNCTGCAAAGTCACGCTAATGTTACCGCCATCTATTCCAATTTTTCCGNTGCCCAACACGGTNCTCTTTCCAAATGTTTTTCTACCGTTACATATCTTCGAACTCCGNTTCAAGAGGATGATTACTGATGCTCTCCTNGGAGATCGAATTATTGGAATGACCCTACTCAGANCAGGTTGGGAAAGTGACTATGAAGGGCGTCCAGCAGTGTTTTCCGTTGGATGTGCCGGACTGATTACACATTCGGAAACATTANAAGATGGCCGTTACAACATTGTCCTCAGAGGATTACAAAAATTCNANATTNGTGGCGAGGATAATGGTCAAGGTTATCGAATCGCGCGCGTTAGTGGTATCGCAGAACCCGTAGACGAAGTGACCCGCTTAGCCNTACAAGGGAGTCGTGGTCGCCTGGAAGAATTNCTGACTCAAAGTGCCAAAAATGAAAANGCTGAGGGAAGATTACCGAAGTCAGTCTCCGATGAAGACCTTGTTAATGCACTNGCTCAATATCTTGACATCGACGCGATAGANAAACAGGCNCTGCTTGAACGCGAAGGNCTTGCNAAGCGGTGTGAATCACTCATCGAATTACTTGAGATGAAGCTTCTGGTCGCACGTTACCCATCGCAATCCCGTCAACTTCAGTAGNTTTACCCTGAATANTCAATTCTTCTTGCGGTTGAATCGTTTTAGAATCTGNTTGATCGCTACTTGACCGTGGAATCGGCCGTTTTCAATNAANATACGACCACTGTGAATACCAGTTATTGCAGTNCCNATAATGTAGAGACCATCAACGTTGGTTTCAAACGTTGCAGGATCATGCTCAGGAATATAAGTNTCCGNGGCAATCCGCACNCCNGCCTGGCTCATCAANCTNGTATCAGTNCGATAACCCGTCAATAAGAAGACCGCCTCAGCCGGTAATGTATGTAGTNTGCCCGAGTGTTCAATGACGACCTCGNCCACACGAATCTCGACAACCTNCGCTTCGAAACACCCTGNAATGGATCCTTCCGTGATGCGATTCANAATATCCGGNCGCACCCAGTATTTTATCGATTGCCCGAGTTCTCCTCGGCGATGTACTAACGTTACTNTTGCACCGGCACGAAACAACTCAAGTGCAGCTTCNGCAGCAGAATTCTTCCCACCNACAACNATGACCTNTTTACGATAATAAGNATGCGGTTCACTGTAATANTGCGACACATGAGGCAAGTCTTCACCAGGAATACTCAAACGGTTGGGATAATCGTAGCAGCCAAGTGCAAGCACCACCGTACGGCTATAAAACTGCCGCTTCCCTTTACCTTCTGATTGTGTTTCGACTGTAAATTCATTCCTTGAAGTCGCTTCTGGTGATTTCAGGTCAATNACTGATTCTCCAAGNTCAATATNNAGCTGATAGCTGTCAGTGACCCGACGATAGTATCGAAGAGCTTCCTGGCGNGTCGGCTTATCGTAAGGCGTCACAAANGGAAGTCCGCCAATTTCCAGTAATTCTGGNGTCGTGAAAAACCTCATATTTACAGGAAAATGAAAGATGGAATTGACTAGAANNCCCTGCTCCAAGACCTTGTAATCGAGNCCANNCTGTTNTGCTGCAATCGCNGCAGCCAANCCCGAAGGNCCAGCTCCCACGACNATGACATCGTACACATGCATACTCTGTCGGCCTTCTTTGGTGACATCAATGGGCAAGNGTCATANCCGCCTTAAATAAATCAACGNAATTAATGTTCNCTACTTTCATGAGTTTAACTATCTTAGCTACTACTCAGTCAATATTCCTGCGATNTTGAAACCANGGNGGGANCAAATTATTAGGATCNCAAAATATCACGGCATACAAATCAGNTTGCANCNTCGATTATCAACTGCCGTGAATAACTTCNNNAAGCCTAGTCAACGAGANAGATAACNAANTTCAACGTTACTGATAATGGCAATTGGTCGNCCAGGCGANGTAAAAATATCGTGCCCATCCAGTCTACGTACNTCGAGNNTNTCACCAAGAATGGNNACTGAATCCACTTNGCNAGGAATGGTAACTTCGATCCGTACCAGNCCTGTCGGCGCAACNGCTTTCACTCCGCCAGGCCCAGCACCACCCCCTACCCGATCGACCAAATCCTCAACACTCCGAAATTCGCTTTGTATGACACCGCGAGAAAGCAATGTGCCGTCAGAAGTCAAAACACCGATNGTCGCGGTGTACTNNGCNAAAGCNAGACCTGCGAGAGCTTGTTCTTCCGAATAGGTATGNCGGTTCGATAAGTCGAAAGAAAGTTGAGCTTCGCCACTTTGCCNAGGAATTACCACTCTTACNCCAGCCTGCGGATCTCGACCAATGAGGATGTCACAGAATTCTCTTTGCGTGGTAAGACCTGTACCGAGAACTGAAGGACAGANCACCTNCGTCGCTTCTGAAGAGTCTTGAACGANGGCCGNCTTCACCATACACACTATGAGNATTAAAGTAATNATCCACAATCGTAGAAATCGGTCTGGGCTATCACCCGTCATTCNTTCTTATACCTCCTCAACANCACAGGAGGCTTGTTCACCAACANAGGNGGATANNATGGACGTCTCATGTTGACGGATGAGTGNGAGNAACTCTGAACGTGTCCGAGCGTCNTNACGAAANGCTCCTAGCATCGCGCTCGTCACAGCCGTAGAATTNTGCTTTTCAACACCGCGCATTGACATGCAAAGGTGGGTGNCTTCTAAAACTACTGCGACACCGAGTGGATTGATTTTCNCTNTAATCGTCTCAGCAATTTCATTCGTTAANCGTTCTTGCACTTGAAGTCGACGACTAAAGATCTCCACAATCCGAGGAATCTTACTTAACCCGATCACTTGATTGGTAGGCAGNTAGGCTACGTGACACTTACCGAAAAACGGNAAAAGATGATGNTCGCAGAGTGAATAGAAATCGATATCCTTAACAATAACCATCTCCGTATAATCAACGGTAAACAATGCACCNTTTAAGACTTNATCGACATCTTTCTGATAACCGCTCGTNAGGAATTTCAGNGAGCGCTCAACACGCTCTGGTGTCTTAAGAAGGCCNTCTCGTGATGGATCTTCCCCAAGGNTGGTTANCAACCTGCGTATGATNTCCAGCATCTGTTCATTGTACATGAGCGTATAAAGAGACTGNCAATACTCGNACCNTAAGAACTTTAGGCGATTCTCATAATCCTTATCAACCCTGGAATCTTAGGAGTACGTCACGGACGCTCAACAGCNAGAGCCATGCCCATTCCACCACTCACACAAAGAGTNGCCAACCCTCGGAATGCTGCCCGCCTTCGCATTTCGTGAAGNAGNGTTACAACAATTCTAGATCCNGTGCAGCCGATAGGATGTCCCANTGCTATNGCACCACCGTTAACATTCAATCGATCCAGATTGATTGGAACATCACGTAACACCGCCAANACCTGCGCTGCAAATGCTTCATTCAGTTCAACCANGTCGAAAGNATCTACCGGTAAATCCAAACGTTGACACAGTTTGTGAATTGCNGGAACTGGACCAATCCCCATAATACGTGGATCCACACCCGCACTGGCCCAACCTGATAATTTCGCCAANGGCACGCGNCCCATAANTTTTGCNCGATCNGCNGTCGTTAGCATCAATGCAGCNCCACCGTCNGTAATGCCTGAAGAAGATCCAGCCGTNACNATGCCAGGTTGCCCTTCNACTTCNTCAAACACTGGTGTTAATTTTTNGAGTGACTCGATCGTCAGGCCAAATCTCGGATGCTCGTCACTATCGATTGTTTCGGTCTCACCGTCACGACCAGTTACTTCGACGGGAACAATCTCATCTCGAAACTTTCCNGCCTTGATGGCCACTTCGGCCCGNCGCTGACTTTCGAGCGCGTAACTATCAGAGTCTGCGCGAGTGATGCCGTATTGACGAGCCAACACCTCNGCCGTCTCNCCCATAATAAGGTTCGACAATGGACAGCGAAACCCGTCTCGATACATCGCGTCGACTAGGGNGACATGTCCCATCCGATGACCCCACCGAGCNGCNTTCGAATCAATCATGTGTGGCATGCGGCTCATTGACTCAATTCCGCCAACTAGNACCACATCAGCCTCACCAAGTAGTATCGCTTGGGCCCCACTAGCCAACGCCTGCAGACCAGATGCGCAGGCCTTNTTAATCGTCTGAGCTACNACGGTGTCCGGTAATCCGGCACGAAAAGCCACCTGACGNGCTGGGTTNGGACCCGACCCTGCTTGCCGACCGTGTCCAATCCAGACTTCGTCNACNTCTGANGGTTCAATCCCAGCANTTNNAATGGCCGCNCGGGCAGCNACTGCACCCAACTCNGNNGGATGCACGTCCTTGAACGACCCACCGTATTTNCCGATAGGNGTTCTAACCGCACTCANGATNACAACGTCACGATTAGGCATACTTCAGAAATCATAACAGAGTCTGCATNAACCTTAGCCTNTACGAGAGGANGACTCNCTCTCGATGCGATCNACNATGGTGGCAATCACAAGNTCGCCAATCACATTCAACGNGGTGCGACACATATCAAGAATCCTNTCCACACCAAGCATGATCGCAATGCCTTCTAACGGCACTCCCACCATAGCAAGCACCATCATCAATAGTGGAATCACAGCNCCAGGTACAGCAGCCGCNCCGATCGACGANACNAGAGACATCANNANCACAATTAACTGACTGCCCAATGAAAGATCAACNCCAAACACCTGCGCGATAAAGAGAATCGTTACNACTCCAAATAGAGANGAGCCTGGCATATGGATAACCGCNCCGAGTGGCAAGACGAATCCAGCCACGGCATNGGAAATCCCTAGCTCCTCCTTNGCAACGCGCATGGTNGTTGGTAATGTCGCAGTACTAGACGACGTGGAAAATCCAGTCAAGAAGACAACCCGGGTTCGTCGCATGAACTCGACTGGATTACGCTTGGCAATAAACTTCACAANCAACCAGTAGCCCACAANAAAAAAGANCGCCANGCCACCGACNACGGTCGTCATNTACTTAATAAGATTAAAAATGATTTCGAAGCCAAAGCGCGCNGTTACACTGAAAATCAAACAGGCCACACCGAGNGGCGCCACCTTCATCACCAANCCNATAAGACCGACGGTAACGTGNCCNAGNCTTTCAAGAAAATTCAGCAANGGCTGNGCNTTTTCCTTCGNNACGATNGTCAACCCAATCCCGATCATTAANGTGAAAAAAATCACTGCAAGCATCTCACCATTGGCCGCNGCCTGNACCGGATTACGCGGGACNATCNGTACGAACAGCTCCATCCCAAAGGCACNTTCNGCTAATCCCNTCGCATCCGANTNACCCTGATAGGTTTCCANNAGCCGTTCAGTGANNGCTGGATTCAGACCNTCNCCTGGCTNCGCAAGGTTCACNAGGCCAAGGCCNAGCAACGCAGNGACCATNGAGATANTNAACATACTCAATAATGNGAGNCTGCCAATNCNTCCAAGCNGCTTCANNCTGCCTAACCCNGCAATTCCANNTGACAGTGTCGANANNACTACTGGNATCACAAGCATCATCAACGCNTTCAACCAGANCCGNCCGATTGGTTCAGTGACCGANCTGACAAACTGCTCCGTGCCAGCGGCACCANCTGTCAAGATATTGATGGNGATTCCGGACACTACGCCAACGATGAGTCCTAGCAGAATCTTTGTTTGTAGAGCCATGGTGTTGAATCGAATCACAACTGACCGCAATCACCTTACTCTGTTTNGNTGAGATGTTTTATACGATAGCCAATTAAACATCAACTGACTAAGTAANCAATGGATTTAATGATGAGTTTGACGACGTGCTAGAGCGAGCCCTTAAGTCCCAGTGTTTCCGCAGATGAGCGCATAGAAGTAATGACNTTCGTGATGTGCTCATCGAGGCTTAATCCGAGTTCTTCGGCACCCTTACGCAAATCATCCCGACTAACGCCACGGGCAAACGCTTTATCTTTCATCCGCTTCTTGACCGATTTAGCTTCCAAATCAAGCACACTTTTAGANGGACGNACTAATGCCGCCGCCGTAATAAAACCAGCCAACTCGTCGCACGCGAACAGTGTGTGCTCAAGTCGTGACTGTCTAACAACCCCAGTCTCATCAGAATGGGACATGATCGCGCGAATCAACACTTCAGAATATCCACGCTCGCGTAGNATCTCCGCNCCGCGATACGGGTGGTCTTCAAGGCTGGGCCAACGCTCGTAGTCNAAATCGTGTAACAACCCAACTAAACNCCATAGATTTTCATCTTCNCCAAACTTCCTCGCATAACCACACACCGCAATCTCAACAGCNAGCGCGTGCTTCCGTAAGCTTTCACTCTTCGTATACTCCGTCAACAATGCCCACGCAGTATCCCGGCTNGGTAGNTNGGAGGTCATGCTCTCTTCGTCCAACTAATCCATCCCTTTCGTTGGCACACTGTTCNTTGNCCCANCACTTTCGAAGCGGTCAACGATTGTCGAAGTCACAAGATCGCCAATCACATTCAACGTNGTNCNNCACATATCAAGAATCCTGTCCACACCAAGGACGATCGCAATGCCCTCTACCGGCACTCCCACAATACCAAGCACCATCATCAACAATGGNATTGAACCACCTGGTACAGCAGCCGTACCNATGGCAGTTATCACAGACAGCANGATGACAATCAACTGANTGCCCAATGAAAGATCNACGCCAAACACCTGNGCNATAAATAACACCGTCACGCCTTCAAANAGAGCTGTGCCATTCATATTCATCGTCGCACCAAGGGGCAAGACAAATCCGGTCACGGCATCGGAAACCCCTAGCTCCTCCTTGGCAACNCGCATGGTGGTCGGTAGTGTCGCAGCGCTAGACGACGTGGAAAATGCAGTCAAGACNACAACCCAGGTTCGCCTCATGAANTCGACAGGATCGCGCTTNGCCACAAAACGCAAAATGAGTGAATANCCCACNACAAAAAAGATCGTCAAGCTACCGACGACGGTCATCATGTACTTGAGAAGATTAANAATGATTTCGAAGCCAAAGCGCGCCGTCACACTGAAAATCAAACAGGCCACACCGAGNGGCGCNACCTTCATCACCAAGCCNATAATACCGATCGTCACGTGGCNGAGGCTTTGGAGAAAACTTCGNAGTGGNTGTGCTTTTTCCTTCGNTGCGATNGTCAGNCCAATTCCGATCATTAGCGCGAAAAAAATGACCGCGAGCATCTCACCATTGGCCGCAGCCTGGACCGGGTTACGCGGCACGATGCGTACGAACATCTCCATCCCAAAGGCACCTTCGGCTAATCCCATCGCATCCGCGTTACCCTGATAGGTTTCGATGAGCCGTTCAGTGACCGCTGGATTCAGACCTTCACCTGGCTTCACCAAATTCACAACAGTCAGGCCGAGCATCGCAGAGAGCGCTGTCAAACTTAACATGCTCATCAGCGCGACAATTCCAATGCGCCCGATCTTTTTCAGGCTACCTAGTCCAGAAATCCCAACTGATAATGTCGACACGATGAGTGGAATGACCACCATAATCAATGCGTTCAACCAGACACGCCCGATTGGTTCCGTGACCGAGCTAACAAATTGCTCGGTACCAGCGGCACCTTCTGTCAAAACATTGATGGTGATTCCGGATATCGCGCCAACAGCCAATCCCAAAAGAATCTTAGTATGAAGAGCCATAACGCGTGACGGTAACACTGAGGTTTTGTGATTGTCAACGTCGCCCAAACTTGGCCACATTACCTGTGACTCGAGCCTCGAGCTTGAGCACGCTACAGTTGATTCTGCATTGCAAGTCCACGTGTAATGACAGCACGAGCCTTACTGGTCAACCGATACTCCTCAAGAGCGTTCGGAGCTGCCAAAACCGCTTGCGATACATCCGACCCAGGCGCCAACGTGCCTCCCACCACACGACACAAAAAATCTACAAGCACATAATGATACTGAACCTGATCCGCATCATCTCGAACGATACGGTCAAGCACATCTATCACCGGCCCGACTTCCACTTGGAGGCTCGTTTCCTCTTGAATTTCTCTAGCCACACCAATCGTCATCGTCTCCCCTAATTCAAGGGCTCCTCCAGGCAGGCTCCATTCATCAGCTAGTGGTTCAAACCGACGTTTAACTAAAACAATATCTTGGGCGGCTAGCACAACAGCTCCAACTCCAACAAATGGACGGTCTGGATAAACTCGAGA
>NZSH01000025.1 GCA_002696705.1 Woeseiaceae bacterium
GAGATGCGAAATTACTACTTTGACCCTACGGAGTACGATACGTACCTTGACCAGCTCGGCATTGAGTATCCAACCGTGAGAGATCCTTCTTAAGCGTGCTAGCGCGGATCTCGTTCCGCACGATTGAAGTCAAAATCATCAGGAGAGGCAGGGGAAGTGATGTCCTGTTACTTGGCCCGAGTGGTTATTCGCCGGCGACGATCGGTAAATTCAGGCGCGTCTTTTAAACATTTACCAAGGATACCGAAAGAAGTAAGTAAGGCGCGGAAGCCGGAGCGCTGGATCTTCACTTGTGGACCGTCTTCCACTTGATAGCCATCGCTATCGACGGCTGTTTGATCCCATTTGTCAAACAAGCGACTCCAATTACTAGTTAAGACGTTTTTCATTGCCGAACGTCCCTTCAGCGGATACCAAAAGCTATCGTGATAGAGAACGCTGGCAAGATAGGCCCATGGCGCGAGTATGGTTTTCAGTGACCATTCAAGTGGTCTACGAAGTGGTCCCCAGTAGATCTTGTGTTGCATTCGTGACGCGAATGTCATGCGCTGAAAGGGTCCAACAAAATGCCAATTTTCTTCTGCTGCAAAATGATCTCCCTTGATCGTGATCTCGCGAGGGTCTCCACAGCCGAGGCCCGCATCATGTGCGAGGCGGATGTATTTAATTGACAAAGGATCGAATCCCATTAATTTTGCCGAAACCGCATCGATGGCTACTTGATCGCTGCTGGCGAGGAGCATATTTTTGACATGTGGAGTCATGCAGCGCGGCCCGGGTCCATCTCCAGCAAACGTTCCGTCCATTACGGCAAATACACCGCGATGAATCCGTTTTTGGATCATGAGGAGATCGACAAGCGTTTCATGAATAACGGGATGGGTCCAGTGGCGGCGGTCGTTTAGGAGGCCACCGAAAGCATTCTTCATTGCACCTGTTGTAGTGGTGAAGACATGTGTTTTAACTGTTGGCAGATGAATAATGTTTTCTCCGAGGAACCGTTTCGGGATAAGAAAGCCTTTCGGATAAACATCGTTCAAGCAAATAAATTGATTCGCCAGGTCTCCCACTGCATCTCTGATGTTGATCCACTCTTCTCCTTCGTATAGGTGCACATTCCGTAGGCCGTGTGATTCCACGACATTGAGTTGCTTGTTCTCTCGTTCACCAAGATGTGCATCGATGACAACTGTGCGATTGTGACAGGCGTGGATGAGTGACGGATCATACCCATCACGTTTCATTGCTCGTACGACTCCGTCTAACTGCCAGGGGGTTGTTGAACTTCCCGGAAAGAAAAAATGCCACGAAATATTGACCTTGAGTGCGGTGTCCACAGAGCGATCAATGACATTTTGATAATCAGCGAGGTTGAGTAATTCGTGATAATCCCGTAGAACAGTGGCAGGCTGAGTCTTAAGAACGGCAACTGTTGCGCGAGACATTTCCTTCAGTGTACCGCGCCATGGCCTATGACGCTACCATTGATGAGTTTGCAAGTTAGGGTCGGTATAGCGAGGAGAGGTTAAACAAAAAAAGCGGCGATACGCGCTCGCCGCTTTTTTTGTGTTCGAAGCCTAGTGGAAACTATACGTTTATTGCTAATCCACTCAAAACCTCATCGTCGAGAGACGTCAGAATCATGTCTGGCGTGATCGGGATTCGCTTGAAGTAGTCGTCCCCGATCGCATCGGCAATTGCCGACAAGATGGCACCTGCTGACGCACCCACGGGAGGTTCACCGATTCCTTTAGCACCCACCGGTGTTTGTGGATCAGGAATATCAACGGCACCCCACGTCATCTTATTGGGGATGTCTAGGATCGTTGGTGGTTTTTGCGAGTAGAAACGTTTAGCGACCGGCAGGCCCCAATGCTGGTCATAAACCCACTTCTGAGTACGTGCATGACCGAGACCCTGCACGACGCCACCTAAGATTTGACCGCCCAAGCTTCGTGGATTAATGATTACGCCGCAGTCGGCAGTCGCCGTGAAATCTACGAGTTCGATATGACCGGTTTCAATGTCTACGGCAACTTCAGCAAAGCCTATGACGTAGCTAAGTGTGTCTCCATCGCGCCCGAACTCGTCTCGGGCAACTCCCATTAGACCAAGACCGGCGAGTGCAGTCGCTGATTTCACCGTCCATGGATTGATACTCTCTGGCAACTCGTGCCCGTCGTAGCGTCCGCCCAACTCCACAGCACGCTGCGCTGCACCTGCAAATGTCAGATAGCGCGACCGGTTTGAGCGATGATAGACTCGCTCGCCGCCGACCTCATACGATTCCGGCGAACCCCCCAAGTCACGCGCTGCGATTTCCTGCAGCTTGCGCTTTGCGTCCAAGCCGGCCGCCCAGTTCGCTCTGGTGTGGGCGTGGGTTGTTTGGCTACCGCCTTGACCAGAACTCCAGGGCAAGTTTTTACCGGTATTCCCCCAAGTAACTTCAACTTTTTCCCATGGAAAATCGAGCACCTCGGCTGCTGCTCGTACCGTATCGAATACTGAGTGGGTACCAAGATTGCCGATACCAGAGTGTGCGTACAGTTTACCGTCCGGCCTGATTGTAAAGAGGCCATCGTAGCCGATACTGCCACCTACATATGGACTCAATGCCACTCCTACGCCGGTTACCTTACTGCCGACGCGCTGCCCACTGCGTGCTTTTCGTTCGTCCCACTTAAACAGTTCCTTGCCCATGTCGAGCGCTTCACTCACGAATGCACTCGTTGCATGGCGCCGCACTCCTTCTGCGTTTGGTGGTCCATAATCTGCTGCACCAGACGGGCCATTGATACGTCGCATTTCGATTTGGTCGATACCGAGTTGACGAGCTGCCTTCGAAACAATTGGTTCAAGCATTGCCACCATTTGGACGCCACCAGGACCTCGCTGTGAGGTGTGGGGCGGCATATTGGTTAGCACGCTGATACCTCGGAACCGCATGCTGTCAGGCTGATGTGCGAGCGATGACATTCGTGCACCGCTTAGGAAGTCTCCTTGGCGGTTGTATGGACCATTGTTCTGGATAAGGTACAGGTCGATCCCCGTTATTCGTCCATCACTTCGGAAGCCCATCTTGACGCGACCTTGCCAACCTGGTCGCGCACGTCCGATGTAGTTCTCTTCCTGCCTATTTATCCGCATCATTACCGGACGACCAATTTTCTTGGAAAGCAAGCCAGGAATTGCTTCAAAGATCGAACCAGGGATCTTGCTGCCGAATCCACCACCGCAATACTCGCCAATGAAAACTAAATTTTCAGGTTCTATGCCAATCCAATTTGCCGCCGGAGCATGGCTACGTACGACACTTTGTGTTGACGCGAAGAGGTAACATTTTCCATTTTCCCAATAAGCCATGGCCGTTCGTGTTTCAAGTGGCTGGTGGGAATTAGATTGCTGAACAACTGTTTCGTCTAAGACCAGATCAGCTTCTGCCAAAGCTGTGTCAACGTCACCGAAGCTCCACTCTTCCCCAGGTTCACCCATGGGCAGACGCCCGGTTGCTTCTTCCGCAAAGTCATCAGTGGTCCACTTAATTGTTTGCACTTCACGCCCAACGTAGGCATTTCCATCAAGGCGTGCGTTGGAGCTTCCTGGGCGCAAGCTTTCGAGAGGATCGACCGCGAAGGGCAGAGGTTCGTAATCGACCTCGATCTTCTCGATAGCATCGGCCGCTGTTGTTTCGTCAATCGCTGCGACGGCAAGGATTGGTTGACCTTCATATAACGGCTCTGTGGAGTTCAGTGCGCGTTCTTGAATACCGTCACTATCTACTGGTGGAAGGTCGTCTTCGGTTAGAATTCCGAGCACTCCGTCCATAGCTTCAGCTGCACTTGTGTCGATGCGCGTGATTCGGGCATGCGGCATTGGGCTGAGTAGGAGTTTGGCAAATACCATGCCTTCAGCACGAAAATCTTCGGCATATTTTGCCTGGCCAGTCACTTTGGCTACAAGGTCTGGTGTTGTGTAGTCTTTCCCAAGGATTTTATGGTGAGCCACGTCAAACCTCCACAGTTTTGCAATGTATAGACGATGGAAGCTTAGCATGGAAGCGATCACAAATTCACGAGGAATTCGTAGATGTTTTCGCCTTTCTTTTCGCTGTTTTTGCGCCCAGCGAGGAGTTTATACTGCAGTTGCGACAACGCCTTAAAATTGGAGCCAAAATTCATGTCTAAATCGAAATCCATTGACCGCCGGGTGGTATTAAAGAGTTTGGGTGCCTCTGCGGCCGCCCAAGTTCTAGCTGGGCAGACTTCCGGTTCTGTGTTGGCGGCGGGTGGCCACCACCCGCGGGTACCGTTGGACGAGGGGCAAGTCTGGCAACCGAAATTTTTCACCGTGGCTGAGAACGAGACTGTGATTGTTCTTTCAGAACTGATCATTCCAGAGACTGATACTCCGGGTGCGCGTGCTGCCAACGTCAATCAGTACATTGATTTTATTCTTGCGAACGATAAAAAAAATGAGGGCTTCGATCCATGGACTTGGATGAATAAGAAGCCAATCCAACGTGACGGTTTTCGTCGTGGTTTGAAATTGCTGGATCGCCTGAGTTCGGAGAGGTTTGGGCGGCGGTTTGTTGAAATTGATGAAGCGTCGCAGGTTGAGTTCCTCACTGAACTGGCTGCACCTGATGCTGCGTCATCGATACCTCAGGAAGCAATCGCCTTTTTCACTGAGTTTCGTGGGCTCACGATCGAAGGGTATTACGGTTCAGAAATTGGGATGTTTGAGGAATTGGATTTTCAAGGTAACACGGTGCTGAGTGAGTTCGAGGGATGTAACCACGCGGAGCATTTGAACTGGGATCCTCAAGTATCACGAAACCGAAATGAGGAACAGTAATGGAGATACTTCGGCAACCAGAAGAGCATGACGTCATCGTTATTGGTAGTGGAGCCTCAGGTGGCATGGCCGCATACAACCTAACCAGCAAGGGTGTGAAGGTTCTGATGCTGGATGCAGGTGATGTGTTCGATGTTGAAAAATTTTGGACGCATGTTTTGCCCTACCAAAGAGTAGAACGTTTGCGTAGGGGAGACCGCGAACCTCAATTCTATCTGGACCCTAAAGAACAACCGTACCTCGTTCCTGACGAGAAGCCATTCCTTCTAATACGTGTTTGGGGTCGTGGTGGGAAGACCAATGTGTGGGGTCGCGTGAGTCTTCGTATGTCCGATCTGGATTTTGGTGCCGCCGACCGCGATGGCTTTGGTATTTCTTGGCCGATTCGTTATGCGGACTTGGCGCCGTACTACGATCGTGTCGATCAACTAATCGGTGTGTGTGGTGGTGACGATGATTCCGAAGTCTTACCTGGAAGCCGGTACCATATGCCACCGGCGCCACCTCGGTGCGGGGAAGTTTTCATGAGGACTGCTGCGGCAAGTCTCGGTATTCCCGCCGTGGCAGGTCGCAAGGCAAATCTAACTCGTGACCACCGTGGTTTTCGTGCGTGCCATTATTGCGGGACGTGCGGAAAAGGCTGCCGTACAGCATCACGTTTTTCGTCGGCAGAACATTTGATTCCNTTTGCACTCGAAACCGGAAACCTTGAGATNGTCTCGAATGCAGTGGTCGCTCGCATTCTGACTGATGANTCNGGNCGAGCCAGCGGTGTGCAGTACTTCGATCGNNACACTGGTAACGAGCGACAAGTAAATGCGCGGGTTGTTGTCGTTGGAGCCTCCTGNATGGATTCCACGCGNATTTTGCTTAATTCAANATCCAGAACCTATCCGACTGGCCTNGGTAATAGTTCGGATATGTTGGGGCGAAATTTTTCCGAGCAGATCATGGCGCACGTCAGNGGNTTCCTGCCAGAGCTGTTTGGTCAGAAATACACTAATGATGATGGACTTGGGGGTGAGCACATTTATATTCCCAGGTTCAACCACCGTCAAAACGATCTTGATTACCTGCGTGGATTTGGGATTCAGATGTGGAACACGGGNTGTCAACAGACCGGAATGGCAGCAGCTGATCACATTCCGGGTTTTGGTGCCTCGTTTAANATGGAAGTCAAAAAACGCTACCCNNCNCTCGTGTCATTGCACCCGTTTGGTGAGGTGCTATCCAGNCCGGAGAATCGNGTAACCGTAGACGAGAANCGCACGGACCGTTACGGCGTGCCCTTGATGAAAATTTCAGTTTCGTATGGGGACAATGAACGCAAGATGCTGAACCATATGTACGACACGTGCGAGGAAATTCTGCACGCGGCGCACGCCGAGGTGCCATCAATCCCACGNGGCCAGCATGACCCACCTGGNTCGGCGATTCACGAACACAGTACGTGTCGCATGGGTGTCGACCCTAAAATGTCAGTGCTTAACGGGTTTAATCAAATGCACGATGTTGACAATGTTTTTGTGGTGGATGGTTCATCCTTTACCTCAGCTTCAGAGAAGAACCCCACGTTGACCATCCTTGCGCTGGCTTGGCGCGCAACTGACTATCTGGCAGAAGAACTACGNGCAGGGAATCTTTAATCTNGTAATTCCAGTACNGGTTGATCACAGTTCCCGGATCCAGATATTNCTGTAAGACACTGGGTTGCTATGATCTTGTAANAGGAGTGGTGCTTTCGGTGGGTGCGCTTCGTANGTAGGGTCACCGANGAAGACTGANGAGCCCTTGATGGGCACGTGATTCTGAATGAGTACNCCATTGTGCAACACGGTTAANCTCGCCGGTGCGGTAACTCCACCTGCATCNTTAAACCGCGGTGCTAAAAAGATAATGTCGTACACCTGCCATTCACCAGGTTCGCGAGAAGCGTTTACTAGCGGGCTAAATTGCTTATACACGCTACCTGCTTGTCCATTTGAGTAAGTGCGGTTATTGAAAGAATCGAGCACTTGGATTTCGTACCGACTCATAAGGTAAACGCCACTGTTTCCACGNTCTTGACCATCCCCAGTGATCTCAGCAGGGGTTCGCCATTCGATATGCAACTGNACGTCACCAAATNCCTNTTTTGTTTTGATATNGCCTGTTCCACCGGTGACTGTAAGAATGCCATCATCCACGTTCCACATCGCCTNATTGTCGAGTCCGGTCCAGGCTGAAAGATCAGTTCCATNAAAGAGTTGGATAGCGTCCGAAGGAGCACTAGTCCAATCGCCTGGCGTGATTACNGCTGGANTGGGTTCCCAGACCTCGGTCAAGGTTGGATCACCTTGGTTTTGCGTTGANATTAAGGTGACGGNGGCAAAGAGGGACAAAGTAAAAGCNATTANTGTGAAACGTTTTGTCATGGCGTAATCTTTTCTGTAAANGGGANCNGTGCTAACTGGTGAAGTTTAATNAAGGNTTTTGAANCNTACATNAGTTTGTTTCTTNAGGNACNNTGGTATANTGTATNCCACNGNNNATATNNGTNATTTATAAGTANTTTAGTTGAATNAAGTTAAATTCTTAAACAAATCTCGACTAGAGTGAGATGGATTGCACCGCGCTGAAACTTGAGCCTCTTGAGGACAATGANGTTCTAAAGAATCGCATATACCTTCGANTGAAAGAGGCNATCTGNTCAGTCAACATTTANGCNGGTGATAAGGANCCTCGACTTGACGAGCGGCAGCTCGGNGAAGCNTTAGGAGTTAGCCGCACACCCATTCGAGAAGCCTTAGCCCGTTTGGAACAGGAAGAATTCATTCGGACGGTCCCCCGNAAAGGCGTGTTCATCGTTAGAAAGACAAAGGCGGAAATCCTTGAAATGATTACCGTGTGGGCTGCACTCGAAAGTATGGCTGCACGATTAATCACTAAGAATGCAAGNAATGACGAAATTTCAACATTGCGCANGATGTTTGCAACGTTCGATGGNGGCCAATTAANGGCGAGAATTGATGAGTATTCATTGACGAANATTTCATTNCATCANGCGTTGCTTCAATTAAGTCATTGCAAATTGCTCAANGGGATCGCTGAGAATCTGTTCATCCACATGCGATCGATTCGTATGCAGACCATCGGCGATCGCGATCGGGTGAATCAATCCATTATCGATCACATGCACATCATCGAGNCGCTTGAAAGCCGAAAGACTGAANTNGCTGAGCGTCTTGTNCGNGAGCACAGNCTTAACTTGGCTAAGCATGTTGAACAGCATGTTAGTTACCTGACATANAAAGTGAAAATTAGAAACTGGAACGGAGAACTGATATGACGCTTGCTGAAACCAAACAGAAGCCAGGCTCGACTGAAGTGGCATCAGAACAAATTTCGGGTGGACATCTCGTGGCGAAGGCACTCAAAGCCGAAGGAGTCGAGGTCATNTTTACGTTATGCGGTGGTCACATCATCGATATTTACGACGGTTGNCTCGATGAAGGCATTGATATTATCGACGTTCGTCATGAGCAGGTTGCGGCNCATGCGGCTGATGGGTACTCTCGGCAAACGGGAAAGCCGGGTTGTGCTGTAGTGACGGCTGGACCGGGAACCACAGATGCAATTACGGGTATCGCCAATGCTTTTAGNGCTGAAAGTCCCATGTTGTTGATTGGTGGGCAAGGGGCATTGACGCAACACAANATGGGATCGCTCCAAGANTTACCACATGTTGATATTCTTTCGCCGATCACGAAGTTTGCCGCAACGGTACCGTCTACTGAGCGTGTCGCTGACATGGTCTCCATGGCGTTTCGCGAATGNTTTAACGGTGCACCAGGTCCTTCCTTTCTAGAAATTCCTCGAGATGTTCTCGATCGTAAGGTGGATTTCAAGAATGCACGCATTCCGAAGGCTGGTCACTACCGGGCATCGACGAAGATGCTTGCTGACACTGATGATATTCAACGNTTGGCCGATCTTCTTGTGCAAGCTGAACGGCCTTGTGTTTTATTTGGTTCTCAAACTTGGACAAGTCGGGCCGCTGATGAAGCAANAGAATTCGCNCGTACGCTGAATATTCCAGCCTACATGAATGGTTCAGGGCGTGGCACGTTTCCCCCTGGCGATCCACATCACTTTCATCGAACTCGTCGGATGGCNTTCGAAAAATCCGATGTTATCGTNATCGTTGGCACACCTTTCGATTTTCGAATGGGNTACGGCCGCCGGCTGCGTAATGATGCNACGGTTGTCCAAATTGACTTGGATTATCGAACNGTCGGAAAGAATCGAGATATTGCTTTNGGTCTAGTTGGGGATATTGGGCGCGTTCTTGCAGCAGTNCTAGCGGCCACTACCGGGACNGTCGACAACGGCGCTAAACGGCGTCAAGGNTGGCTAGACGAGCTACGTGAGGCNGAGCACGTTGCTTATGAAAANCTNATGCCTTCGTTCAAGTCCGACAACGTTCCGATAAACCCTTATCGTGTTGCTTACGANTTAAATGAGTTTNTGACCGAGGACACCATCTACATTGGTGACGGAGGTGATGTGGTAACNATCACNGCGCAGGCTGTTCAGCCGAGGCAGCCAGGNCACTGGATGGATCCNGGACCGCTCGGAACCTTAGGCNTTGGAGTCCCGTTTGCCATGGCGGCGAAATATGCTCATCCCGAGAAGGAAGTTCTTTGTTATTTCGGTGACGGAGCATTTACTCTGACTGGTTGGGATTTGGAAACCTGCCAGCGGTTTAAGCTTCCAATNCTTGGNGTTATTGGCAACAACTCGGCAATGAACCAAATTCGCTGTGGCCAAATTAACAAGTACGGTGCTGAGCGTGGCAACGTGGGTAATCTTTTGGGTGATGTTGATTTCGAAAAGTTTGCCGAAATGCTTGGTGGTCACGGTGAAGTGGTGCGTGANCCAGATCAAATNAGGCCGGCACTTGACCGAGCCCGTGAAGCCGTCAAATCAGGAACCTCAGCGCTTGTTAATATCTGGGTCGACCGTGAGGAGTGGGCACCAGGGACTCGTAACCAGACGATGTACAAATAGGTGAATCAGACTATGAGTAAAGCACTGGAAGGACTTCGCATTCTGGATATGACCCATGTCCAGTTAGGGCCATCGGCCACGCAACTTCTGGCGTGGCTCGGTGCTGACGTAATCAAGGTGGAGTTGCCGGGACGTGGTGACATTACTCGCACGCAGTTGCGCGATGTTCCAGATGTCGACAGCCTCTACTTTACGATGCTCAACTGTAANAAGCGAAGCATNACCCTCAACACAAAGACTGATCGGGGNAAGGAAATATTTCGTAAACTTATCGCTGTTTCAGACGTCCTTGTAGAAAATTTTGCNCCNGGTGCCCTCGANCGACAAGGTTTCACTTGGGAGACGATTCGTNCNATNAATCCTCGAATTATTTATGCTTCAGGTAAGGGGTTTGGNACCGGCCCATATATCGATTGCAAGGCCTATGAGACGGTTGCACAAGCGATGGGTGGTTCGATGAGCACGACTGGTTTGGCAGATGGAGTNCCNACAAGCACAGGTGCACAGATTGGAGATTCAGGAACGGGNATACATTTAGTAGCCGCNCTGCTCGCAGCAGTCATTCAGCGAGAAAAAACTGGTCGTGGCCAACGTGTCGAAGTTGCGATGCAGGATTGTGTGATGAATTTGTGCCGAGTCAAAATGCGTGACCAACANCGTNTGCAGCACGGACCACTCAAGGAGTATCCCAATAAGGAATTCGGTGACACCGTGCCGCGATCTGGNAATGCGTCTGGTGGCGGACAACCTGGTAANGCGTTGAAATGTAAGGGTGGAGGNCAAAATGACTACATCTACGTCATTATTCAGCCACCAGGGTGGAAGCCGCTAATGAACCTGGTGGGNCGCCAGGAACTCATCGCCGATTCAGCTTACGCCACGCCCGAAGCGCGACTGTCGCATCTCGACGAGTGTTTTGGCATTATCGAGGAGTGGACGCAGAAACACNACAAGCTCGANGTNATGAAGACNCTCAATAAGCTAAATGTACCATGTGGGCCAATTATGAGNCTTAAGGAACTGATGGAAGATAGTTCTCTTGTCTCACGAGGTATGGTTGTTGATGTTGAGCACCCGCAGCGTGGCACGTTTCGAACGGTAGGATGTCCGTTGCAATTGTCGGATTCACCTGTAGAGGTGAAGACTTCACCAGGCCTCGGTGAACATACCGACGAAATTCTTGAGGAGGTCGTTGGCTATGGTGGNNCAGANATTGCNAAGGNCCGNGAAGAGGGCGCCATTTAATTGCATGATAGTTCATAGGATGCGAGGACGTANACATGAGTCATGATCGAGCAGCAGTTCAAGCNGTATTAGACGGCGCGCGCGCAGNTGGGCGGGTGTCATTAACTTCAACCGAAAGTAAGCAGGTCTCGGATGCTTACGGCATTTCGATCCCNCAAGAAGGTCTAGCCACGTCGAGTGATGAAGCAGCGACCTTGGCAGAAGAAATCGGCTATCCAGTGGTTCTNAAAGTCANCTCAAAGGACATTTTGCACAAGACTGAGGCAGGCGGAGTTTTGGTGAATCTCACCACGGCTGCGGATGTGTCCAAGGGCTACGACACGATTATAAAGAACGCACAGGCGTACAAGTCGGATGCCGAGATTGCAGGAGTTCAGGTACAGCAAATGCTGCCACC
This sequence comes from Woeseiaceae bacterium, assembly GCA_002696705.1. Classification (GTDB taxonomy): domain Bacteria; phylum Acidobacteriota; class Vicinamibacteria; order Vicinamibacterales; family UBA823; genus UBA8106. Next base: position 11,546 of record NZSH01000025.1, read on the forward strand.
NGGGCAGGAAGTTATTGTTGGAGCNGTCACTGACCCCAGTTTTGGCAAGCTAGTTGCGTTTGGACTCGGAGGCATCCTAGTTGAGGTGCTAAAGGATGTNACTTTTCGCTTAGCGCCNGCAAGTCANNNGGACGCNCTCTCNATGATCGATGGAATAAAAGCTGCCGAGGTATTGCGGGGCGTTCGTGGCTCTGATCCAGTGAATCGGGATGCATTGGCGACGCTCATCGAAAATGTTTCGGCATTGATCGGGGATTTTCCAGAGATTCAGGAATTAGACCTAAATCCGGTCCTGGCCACGAGCGAATCAGTAACGGCAGTCGATGTGAGAATTCTCTTGGCACAGGAATTACCCGAACCTCGTCCGCGTCCTTCACAGCAGGAAATTTTGGCGTCGATGGTCAGGATTATGAAGCCGAAAGCGGTTGCAGTGATTGGTGCCTCCGCGGAAGATGGCAAGATTGGTAATTCTGTGATGAAAAACCTGATTAATGGTGGCTACGCGGGTGAAATCTATCCAATTAACCCGAAAGCCTCAGAAGTCATGGGCCACGCCTGCTTCAAGAGTGTAAAAGACATTCCTGGGGAAGTTGACATCGCAGTATTTGCGATTCCGGCAAAATTCGTTACTGGTGCACTTGAGGAAGTTGGACAAAAAGGAATCGCTGGTGCAGTGATGATTCCCTCGGGATTTGCCGAAGTTGGAGAACACGAACTTCAACGTCAAATGGTTGAAGTTGCACGGAAGCATAACGTGCGGGTCATGGGCCCTAATATTTACGGTTTTTACTACACGCCGGCGAATCTCTGTGCGACCTTCTGCACGCCGTACGACGTTAAAGGGCACGCGGCTTTATCGTCACAGAGCGGTGGTGTGGGTATGGCGATCATCGGTTTCAGTCGGTCGGCGAAGATGGGAGTCTCTGCCATTGTTGGCCTTGGGAATAAATCAGATATCGATGAGGACGATCTCCTGACGTACTTTGAGCAGGATGAAAATACGCAGGTGATTGCCATGCACGTCGAAGATCTAAAGGATGGTCGAGCTTTTGCTGAAGTTGCCCAGCGTGTGTCAAAAAAGAAACCGGTAATTGTTTTAAAAGCTGGACGAACGGCCCTCGGAGCTCGTGCGGCTGCGTCACATACGGGTGCCCTTGCAGGGAATGATGCAGTGTACGAAGATGTATTGCGTCAGTCTGGCGTGATTCGAGCACGTACGCTGAATGACATGCTTCAATTCGCTCGTGGCTTACCTGTCTTGCCAACCCCAAAGGGTGAAAATATTGTCATTATCACCGGCGCGGGTGGCTCAGGGGTGCTTCTGTCTGATGCGTGTATCGATAATGACCTGCAATTAATGGCGATGCCGCAAGACCTTGATGCGGCATTCCGTAAATTTATTCCACCATTTGGTGCAGCTGGTAATCCGGTTGACATTACTGGTGGGGAACCGCCAACAACCTACCGTAATACGATTAAACTCGGATTAGAAGATGAGAGGGTCCATGCCTTAATCTTGGGCTACTGGCACACCATCATCACTCCACCGATGGTGTTTGCAAAGTTAGCAGCAGAGGTTGTGGAGGAAGCCCGGGCGCAAGGCATTAACAAACCAATTGTCGCATCCTTAGTTGGCGACGTTGAGGTAGAGGAAGCTTCAGAGTATCTCTATGAGCATGGTATTCCTGCATATGCCTATACGACACAGCTGCCAGTTAATGTATTAGGAGCGAAGTATCGATGGGCGAGAGCCGCTGGCTTGTTGTAAGCGTACCGGATTCTTCTAAGGGGTTAATAAAGCATCACAAATCAAAAAAAAGGCCGAGGCAAAGCCTCGGCCTTTTTTCTTGTAGCTAGTATCAACCAATTAAAGTGGTCGTGCTGGATTGATGATCGTCCGCCACATGTGAGAGGACGCGCTATTATCGAACCCAAGCCCTTCCTTCGGCTGCTTAAAGTTGCGGCCGATGATGTCAATAAATGGCTCTAATGATACGGACACCGACCGATCAAAACCATACTCATCATTCATTGTGACGAGTCGGGCTTCCATGTAGTACTTGTGCTGCCGAGCGGCCCTGTAATCGGCTTTGATGTAGTCGTCTGGCACGTAGTCTTCACCAAAAATCCGATTGTAAAATTCAGGATACTCGTAGCCCACGGCTGGGTCTGGGAAAAAACGCAATGCTTGATGATATTTGATACCCCAACTCACACGTTCGTCCACATAGGGTTCAAACAGCGCATTACCCCAATAACCGTGATCTGAACGGCAAATCGCTTGAGCGACATCATGTAACAAACAAGCCATTACAGTCCGTTCAGGTTGATCTGTCTGCATTGCGCGGGTTGCACTGCGCATCACATGCTGTGCAGGTGCGAACCGATACCGGAAGAAGTCCACAAGGGTTGGCTTCGCCGGCATTTCTGCGAGCGGTTCTTCACGTGGTCGGAATATGCGACCAGTTCCACGTGCCATCTGAGGACCTTCTGGAGCCTGCTGTCCACCACCACCTTGCTGATATCGTGGCGATCGGATTGGTGAAAGAGCACCAGTCTCACCGAACTCGTCGATGTACCAGCGGTCGATTTCGGTCGACATAAAGTGCTCTACGGCTTCAGCGCGATCTTCCGGCGACAACAACTCGGCAGCTGCCACACCACCGACTGACGCCATGAATGCTCTGCGATCAACTTCCATAAGCCTACATCCCCCCGTGTCAGATTGTTTTTTGGTGCATAAGCGGATGTTTCATATCCACCATGCATATCTTAATTCTTGAAGTTAGCCTTGGAAGCGGTATAAATCAACAGATTTTTTTAAGCGAGAAGGGATCAGCAGTAAAACTGCACCAGTCTTCCACGGTGATCAGTTTCACGATAGACAATTATTTAGGGCTGAGGCGACGATTTTCACTGCCTCTTGCGCCTGCTGGTCTGAAATATCAAGGTGCATAATGGCACGGACATTATCAGGTCCGGTTGGTAGCATATATAGGCCTTTTTCATGACAAGACTCGACCAACTGACTAGCCGAGGATGCAGTTACCCGGAATCGGACGATGTTGGTTTCAACTGTTGTGGGATCAATTTCAATACCGGGTAGTTGTACTATTCCCTCTGCGAACTCCTTGGCATGTCGATGGTCATCAGCAAGACGTGGTCGATGATGTTCGAGGGCGTATATTGCACCAGCAGCGATGATACCTGCCTGTCGGAAACCTCCGCCAAACATCGCTTTGAAGCGTCTCGCTCGCGCTATGAACTTTGCACTGCCAGCTAGTGCAGAACCCACTGGAGCTCCTAGTCCCTTGGAAAAGCAGACNCTAACACTATCAAATGGGTTAGCGTATTCAGCTTCAGTTACACCTGAANCGATAGAGGCATGCCANAANCTGGCACCGTCCAAGTGCAAGGCCAGTCCCATTTCACGTGCAGTGTTCGTGACTTCTTCAATTCGTTTAATTGGCCAGACACTACCGCCTCCTGCGTTGTGAGTGTTTTCGATCCAGACGAGCTTCGTTGGCGACCCCAAAGTCTTCGGATTGAACTTGTGTGGGCTAAAGATTGCTCGACGGACGTCGTCGCCTCCAAAGATACCCCGTTGGCTTGGTAGATATCGAAGCATCACTCCATTGATGGCCGCGGGTGCGCCGCTTTCTGCTTGAGACACATGAGCTTGTGAATCGGTCAAGACTTCGTCACCAGCTTCGGTATGAGTGCGAAGCGCTACTTGGTTAGTCATTGTTCCCGTTGGCATATAAATGGCGGCTTCCTTGCCAAGTAAGTCAGCTGTTCGACGCTCTAGAGCTAGGACTGTTGGGTCATCACCATATACATCGTCACCAACCTCGGCGCTGGCTATTGCTAGTCGCATTTCTGCTGTTGGCCGAGTCACGGTGTCGCTTCTGAGGTCGATCATGAATAGATTGTACTGCGATCATATGATGCTTGCCATTAGCGGTAGCAATCTTGGACCTATTGCTTTATGTCAANTGTTANGGTTTTCTAACAGTCNCTANAGCGTAGTCGGCGTGGGCTATGATGGATGTATACGTGTTTTGGTCGGCTGAANATCCTGAATACAAAGATGTAACTATCAGTAGAAGCCTATTAGAGAGTCAATATGACCGAAATTATGATTATCGGANTATGCCTGCTTATNAATGGTTTNCTTTCGGCTACTGAGACGGCNTTTGTTTNTGTTGGACGTCCGGAGTTAAGAGCNATGGNGGGCGCAGGCCATCTTAGAGCNGCTCGACTGCTTGCTCTACGAGAGCAACCGGAACGNACGTTGGCGGTTATTCAAATNGGNATCACTACGGTTGGCTTAATATCTGGTGCTGTAGGAGGCGTTGGCTCTCAGGANACNNTGGGNCCATTACTNGTCAACCAAGTCGGCTTACATTCATCGTGGGCCGGTCCANTTTCGATCATCCTAGTCGTCGTGCCNCTTACTTATTTAACGGTCGTTCTTGGAGANCTCGCACCGAAGGCGTTNGCACTNAGGNACCCTCGGCGCATTGGTTTGAGTGNAGCACTTTGGTTGCCAACCTTCGAGCGNGTTATTTCTCCGGCTGTCACGGTGCTTGAGTGGTCGACCAAGCTCGTATTAAGAGTTGCCGANATNCGACGTTCTACGGTNNNANCTCAATCGACANTNGAAGNCGAAGANCTTACNGAGGCACAGCAGCGCTACATTATTAANCTGGTCAATATCGAAACACTAACTGTCGGNGATATTACNCTACCGTGGGAGCGNGTCACGTTTGCAGAGTCTTCTCAATCGGCTGAAGAGGTTCTGTCAGTTGTAAATGCNTCAGGTCATACTAGNCTTCCTGTTTGTGGTNCCGACAATGAGGTNACTGGNCTACTNCACACCAAAGAGTTTATGGCGTTTATGGTCGAGAGTGAACGGNCGTGGCATTCACTGATTCGTCCTGTTCTTTCAGTAGCCGAAGGAGAGCCTTTATTGAAAGTGCTTCGAACCATGCAAGAACACCGAAGCCATCTCGTAGTTGTCTATCAGCAGAATGGTGCACGTTTAGGCATAGTTACGCTTGAAGATATCATTGAGGAAGTATTTGGCGAGGTATATGACGAAGACGATGACCAGGCGCTNCGTCGAATGTTAAGTGCGCGTAGCCGAAGTTCNAGTCTAAACGCNGTGCGTCGAGATAGGAAAACGTNAANAGTTTTTANNANCACCTTCCTTNCAGNACTGGTTGAGATTTAAACGNACNATTTCATTTATCANACGTCGAGTAACTCNTCAGCATCTTCAGCATGATCCATGATGAAGCGAAGCCTTGTCGAGGCGTCCTTGCCCATCAGNTCTTCAAACACTTGNTNNGTTTTGNGANCGTTATCAATCTCNACTCTAAGAAGNCGNCTGGTTTTAGGATTTAGGGTTGTTTCCCACAATACCTTTGGCATCATTTCACCCAATCCCTTGAATCGTGTAATTTCCGGCACGGCTGTTCNGGNTTTNNNCTTACTGTTTTTCGCGATGATCTTGTCTCGCTGGGCGTCGTCCAGCGCCCAGTGGGTTTCTTTACCTACGTCGATTCGGTACAGCGGNGGTTGCGCAAGAAAAACCTTGCCATTCGAAATGAGTTTATCTAGGTAGCGGTGAATGAAGGTGAGCAATAGTGTCGCGATGTGATTNCCATCCGAGTCAGCATCTGCCAGNAGGATGATTCGACCGTAGCGGAGTTTTGACAGATCGAAGGTCTTACCGAGTCCGCAGCCAAGAGCTGTTACAAGATCCGAGAGCTCCTTATTTTCGAGCATTTTGGCAACTGATGCACTTTGCACATTAAGAACTTTTCCGCGCAGTGGCAAAATCGCCTGACGAACTCGATCNCGACCCTGCTTTGCTGATCCACCGGCGGAATCTCCCTCAACGATGAANAGTTCACTATCCGCNGCGNCAGGCTGGGTGCANTCGCTGAGTTTCCCAGGCAAATTCATCCGATTGGACGTAGCGCTCTTGCGGGAGACCTGTTCCTGTGCTGTCCGGCTGGCCTCTCTGGCGCGCGCTGCGAGAATAATCCGTGCAACAATCGNTTCGGCAACAGAGAGGTTATGATTCAGCCAGTGCTCAAGAGCCGGGCGNACGGTGGAATCAACGTCGGCGGTTAACTCAGGGTTATTNANTCGNTCTTTNGTCTGACCTTGAAATTGTGGATTACCNATAAAAATACTCAGAANACCAACAAGNCCTTCNCGTAGATCTTCAGCNGTAATCGTTACNCCTTTGGGTGACAGGTTGTGTGTGTCGATGAAGTTACGCANCGCCTTCCCGAGTCCGGCACGGAAGCCATTCTCGTGAGTGCCGCCTGAANCAGTTGGAATACCATTGACGTAACTCCGCAAATGTTCCTCGGTTGCTTCAGTCCACTGAAGAACNAGTTCCAGACGTATTCCGTTGCCATTCCCCTCCTTGAGCATCGTGAACGGAGTCTCGTGGATTGTTTTCGCTGACAGTTCCGAAAGGAGGAAACCCAAGTAGTCGGACAGGCCATCCTTGTGCTGATGAACGACTTTAGTCTTCTGACTTTTGTCTTCAAAAGTGACTTTGAGTCCCCGATGCAGGTAGCTGATGATTTCCAGTCTTTCCGCGAGTAAATCCGAGTGAAATTGGATTTTTGGAAAGATTGTTGGATCGGGTCTAAAGAAGATAGTAGTGCCAGTACCGCGTGCTGCTCCTAGTTTCTTAACCGGTCCTGCTGGTTTACCCCGTTTGAATTTTTGCTGCCATTGTTGTCCATCGCGTTTGGAGGTCGCGACGAGTTCCTTTGACAGGGCGTTTACCACGCTTGCACCAACACCGTGCAGGCCACCAGCGGTCTTATAGGTCTCTTGCTCGAATTTTCCTCCAGCATGAAGTGTAGTGAAGATGACTTCCATGGCGCTCTTCTTGGTTTTGGCGTGTCGATCTACAGGAACACCGCGCCCGTCATCGACGACCGTGATAGAGGCGCCATCGGCATGCAAGGTCAGGCCTATGGACGACGCATGTCCATTCATTGCCTCATCTACGGCATTGTCGATAATTTCCCACACTAAATGATGTAACCCTGGAGAACCAACGCCACCGATATACATTCCGGGCCGCTTGCGTACCGGTTCAAGTCCCTCGAGAACCGTTATGTCTTTCGCTGTATAGCTCCGCGCCATGACTCAATCCTTCTGATTTCAGCTGGCCCTAGTTGTCACGATCTGGGGTTGGCAACTCAGGTTGCGTTGGAACGATTTCCGTAAACTGGCCACGTTGAAGAAGTTTTCGGCCTTTNCCNCCACGTCCGGTCAGTTGATATTTTCCCGTGCTAATCGTATGCGTTCCACCCTGATTGGTTTTCACCCTCAACAGGTCGCGNTCGCCAGTGGATGTTACAAAACCAAGCACTCGGTCGTCGTCCCGCTTGATTTTAATCAAGATAACGCCTTTACCTGGNCCGGATAGAAAACTAATTTCATCAGCGGNACANAGGAGNGCNTGTGCTTTCTCCGTAACAACAATTACTGTTTCATTGCTCGTTGTGGCGGCTACACCAACCACAGTCGCACCGGCCGATGGGCGGGCGAATCGTCGTCCAGAACGGGTACTTGGTTCAACAAACGACTGGAAACCGAACCGTAGACTGTATCCATCACTGGTCACCGCGATACCGTGTGTCGGCGGTATATCTTCTTCCGTAGCAGCATTGATGTTGCTGGNAAATCTCGGGTCTAGGCTTATCGCTGCTACAACATGTTCACCGTCCTTCAGTTTAAACAGACTTTGGATCGGCTCGCCATAGCCAGTGGAAGCGGGTACGTCGATGATCCGACAGGTGTATGCAGTCCCAAAATTAGTGAAGAATGCTACAGTTGCTCGGGTGCTGCCGGCGACGACGCTTAGCACTGAATCACCCTCACGTAACCGAGTAGTTGAGAGATCCCGAACTTCTTTTTGACGCTTTACCCAGCCATCACGGGATACGATAACGACGTTATCTTCCTCGACAATGAAATCTTCCGCTGAAAATTCTACATTGTCTTCGTCAGGTTCNATGAGGGTGAGNCGNGTATCNGTTTTTGCCCCACCGTATTGTTTTTGCACCTCGGCAATTTCATCGCGGACCAGTTCCCTGAGACTTTCCTCATCTTTTAAGAGGCGGCCAATTTTTCGTGCCTGTCGCTTCTTATCCGTCAGTTCTTCTCGGATTTGCAGAATCTCCAGACGTGCCAAACGATAGATCTTTAATTCGAGAATGGCGTCGGTCTGTTCCGCATCAAGAGCAAACTTCTTCATNACTTTCTTTGCGGCATCTGCTTTCCCATNCGATCCNCGAATTAGTTTGATGATGNCATCAAGCGCGTCGAAGACTTTTTCGAAACCTTCGAGAATGTGGGTCCGTCGCTTCAGTACGCTGAGTTCATGTTTGAGTCGTCGTGTAACTACATTCTCTCGGAAACGAATGAACTCGTACAAGATCCTCTTAAGATCAACCCGCTGGGGTCTCATGGCAGGGTCTGAAGGATCAGTTGGCAGAAGACACGTTAAATTGACGGTTATACTCGTCTGAAGTGGTGTGTGCTTGAACAGATAGGCCAACACCATTTTTTCGTCTGCATCTTTCTTGAGTTCAAGCGCGATTCGGACTTCGTCAGTTGAAAGATCCTTGACGTCGAGCAACGGCGGTAATTTCCGGCTTAACACGACATCGGCAATTCGCTCGATGAGNTGAGCCTTATTCACCATATAGGGCACGCTCGTGATATAGACAAGTTTGCCGCCCCGCGTGCTCGGACCTGCTTCCCATTGCGCACGCAGCCGAATGACCCCGGAACCCTCTTCGTAAATATCTTTTAGNTCTTCTGCTGAATTTAGGATCTGGCCACCGGTCGGGAAGTCGGGACCTTTAATCCATTGACAGAGACGCTTTGAACTAAGCTCTGGTTTGTCGAGAAGTTTGAGTAGCGCCGTACACACTTCACCAATGTTGTGCGGTGGAATGNTTGTTGCCATGCCAACGGCGATCCCNGTTGCGCCGTTNANNAATAAATTTGGTAGTCGNGACGGTAAAACGATCGGTTCTTGGTGGGTNCCGTCGTAATTAGCCCTGAAGTCTACGGTGCCCTGATCAATCTCACGAAGAATCTCATTGGCTGTCCTCGCAAGACGGCATTCTGTGTANCGCATTGCTGCCGCCCTGTCACCGTCGAGCGATCCAAAATTACCTGAGCCTTCAATGAGTGGATATCTAAACGAAAANGGCTGTGCCATGCGAACCAAGGCGTCGTAAAGCGCCTGATCCCCATGGGGATGGTAGCTGCCCATGACATCACCGACGACCTTGGCACACTTGCGATGTTTNGCGTCGACTGTCAGATGTTGTCGCCACATCGAATACAAGATTCGACGCTGTACGGGNTTTAAGCCGTCACGGACATCGGGCAACGCGCGAGACGTGATGACGGATAAGGCGTAGTTTAGATAACGAGTTTGCGCGGCTTCGTGTAGCGCAACGGTGGATTCGTTGTTGGACCCTGAATTTTGCCTTGCCGAGGTTCCGTTTCCGTCACTTCCACTGAGATCGAGTAGCGACTGTTTTTTTGANTTAGTGCGGCGACGAGCCAAATTCTGCGGTCCTCCTCTTATGTCATGTCGGTTCGAGACCCCGTTTGCTATAGCCCTCAGCGGAGAGAGTGCTGTTCGTATCTTGACTGATGAATGAGGACCTCAAAGAAGCAACTTCACAACTATGATTTTTCNGTCTATTTCCAGGGATTTAATTCGNAACCCAGTGTAAATAGCAATTCCGAAAGAATCATTGCCGTTGCACCCCACACTTNGGTGCCATNAAGATCGAAATAAGGTACGTCAATATNGATGCCGTCACGTTTTTGCCATCGTCGACAGAGGNTTTTTTNNTTTGTAAGGGTNGTNAGTGGAACTTCGATAACGCGGTCGACTTCCCTGTGAGCGAGCCGGAACGTTGGGCGTCGGTATATCGNNCCAACGATCGGGTGAAGAAGAAAACCGCTTACTGGTATCTGAAGGGGAGTAAGNGACCCAAGTATGTGCACGTCANTTGTAGGCACGCCGACNTCTTCCTGCGTTTCACGTAGTGCCGCCTGTGCAAATGNCTCNTTCTNTTCGATCGCACCACCAGGAAGAGACACCTGACCACCGTGTTGCGGTAGTGAACCTGCTCGGACTGTCAANAGTGTGTGGNCAATATTTTCGATGGGGTACAGAAGNAATAAACCTGCGGCTTGGCGTAGCTGNTCTTTCGNGGGAAGTAGNGGTCGTCTAGGGCGAGGNGCCAAGGCGGNATGNCCGCGCAGTCCTGGNAATTCGNCGCTAAGATTNANANGGAGCCGCTNTACAACNTGGAGAANGTCTGANTGTTCAAGTGTCATNTGAGGNAGCGAGTGCNAAGAGAANGGTNATTCATGATTGCTTGACAGAGTTGGTGCNGGTTCACATACTTGCTTAACTATCTTCACAGTGGCATGGCGTCCACGAGTGAATNACACTAGTAACAATAAGAAAGGAACTAAGTATGCGTGCCACGAGNTTGCTNNTTTTTAGCACGATGCTTGTAGTCATCGCAAACAATGTGACGATCATGCCTATTNAAGCGAACCAATCTAACGAACTTTCAGCGGTAATCAAGACGTCCAAAGGNGATATCCATCTAACACTCTATCCTGAAGAGGCGCCAATAACTGTGGCGAATTTTGTAAANTTGGCTGGCCGNGGTTATTACGACGGNTTGATGTTTCATCGCGTGATTGACAATTTCATGATTCAAGGCGGCGATCCAACAGGCACTGGTTCGGGAGGCCCTGGTTACCGNTTTGGCGATGAATTCAGTCCGAATCGGAGGCANAATTCTTCGGGAATCTTGTCAATGGCTAATGCCGGTCCANNCACCAATGGTAGTCAGTTCTTTATCACTCATCNAGCGACACCGCATCTGGATGACATGCACTCGGTATTTGGCAAGGTCTCTTCGGGTCNGGANGTCGTGAATGCGATTNCACAGGGTGANGTCATGACGACTATCGTCATTGAAGGTGATGCGTCCACACTGCTTGCCTCNCATCAGCAGCAAATAGATGAATGGAATAGCATCCTTGGTTCACNATGACAATGCNTAGCGAGATNCTGCTNGATGAGNATTCNTTTAATTNGNTTNNAATTGAATTGATTTTATGATGACNGGTGTTGACGGTACATCNCGGTATGGTCCAGCCGTAGTTGTGGGTGTNTCTTCGATTTCTACGACAACATCCATNCCGTCGATAACTTNNCCAAACACCGNGTAACCATATTCAGCTTGGGTTTCACTTTCGTGGTTTAANGCNCGGTTATTAGCCACGTTAATGAAGAATTGTGCGGTTGCGCTGTCAACNGCAGCAGTTCGTGCCATAGCGAGGGTGCCTCGTTNGTTCCGAAGNCCGTTAGTTGCCTCGTTCTNNATCGGAGGGTTAGTTTCTTTTCGGATCATATCCTCAGTCATACCGCCACCCTGCACCATGAAGCCTNTTATCACTCNATGAAAGATNGTTCCGGTATAAAAATCATCNNGAACATATGTCANNAAATTTTCNACNCTAATAGGNGCTTCGTCNTGATAGAGCTCCACNGTGATATTGCCCAGNCTGGTTTCAATCACGACGACGGGATTNGNTTGNGCCGAAGCCGATGGNGTAANNAGNAAGANGGTTAAACTAATGACACAACATGCAATACTNCGTAAAATCATNAAAAACACTCCTTAGAATGGTGTNTNAATTCTAGTGNNGTTAGTGATTCTCGACAAGGCCGCTGAGTNGNCATGCCTTATGCTGGTTNTGTAAACTAGTAGAAGTCGAATGCTTATGNATGAGGNAACNAAGGTTGAGACCCGTGANNGTCAGNCCACACTAGCTCGGTTGGTGCAGCAGTGTGAGCAGCTNAANACTTTAGTTGCNTCTGATGATCTTNCGTTGAAGCAGATCGAGCGTGGAGTTCGCACCGTTCGTGAATTNTTGAAAGACTGCGAANNGTTGCCGACGAAGNGCGATCGAGAAAACATNACAAAACAACTCAAGAAAATTCAGGAATCGTTGTANCCCAGATTGCACGANTTGCGGGAACTCGATGCNTGGCAGCGCTGGGCGAATGTGGGNATTCAGGAAGAACTCTGCAGTCGCGTCGAAGCGCTTAGTNAGGTGCANGANCCNGCTGAAGTTATGCGTCAACTGCGGGAATGCGTTGCNGCTTGGAAGGTGGCAGCGACTGTNCCTGANGAACGTGCCGGNGAGTTGTGGCAACGTTTCAAGGNGGCCCACGATNNGGCTTATGCNCGATGTTCAACGTTTTTCGTTCAACAAGCTAAGGAACGATTAAACAATNTAAAAGGCAANGAAGATCTTTGTGAACGCGCNGAAGCTTTGGNTCAATCGACTGATTGGATAANAACNGCGTCGCAGTTTNCTGCACTGCAAAAGCAATGGAAGGCTGTTGGTCCCGTTCCCCGTAAACATGCNCAAGTCATTTGGAANCGATTTCGTANNGCTTGCGATCNATTTTTTAAGCGTCGAAAGGCCNATCTNTCAAAACGCAAGGAGGCTTGGGCAGANAACTTACAGCNGAAGGAGAAACTGTGTGCCCAGGCCGAAACTCTAGCGGATTCTAAAGATATAGATGCNTCNANAATNGAGTTCNACCGNTTGAAGATTGAATGGAAGAAGATTGGNNCCGTGAAAAAGGTGCANNCCGAAGCGCTNTGGCNACGCTTTAAAACANNTNGCGATCGTCTAGTTGCNCAAGAACTTGAGAAGGANGAGGCGGANCTCTCAGATAAGATTGCGAAACAGGAGGCACTTTGTNCCGAGTTGGAGAGNATGCTACCGTCTCAAGAAAATACNANCCGNGNTGNGCCTGACNACNTAGCTGAAAGNGTTCAAAATNTACGNNNCAGATGGCAAGACATTGGTACGNTAAGACATCGCNAGGCTAAGACCAATACTTTACGCTATCACGAAGCGATAAAGNGTCTATTGGNGGCCTTCCCGNCNGCTTTCNANGGGACTGCGTTAGATTCANATGAAACNCNNCGGCGCATGGAGCAGTTATGTGCNCGTATCGAAGNCTTATTANTNGATGACGAGCAGGCTGCNCGCGCGAANCTGACNCCGACAGAGCTNTTGACTGAACGCTGGCGCGACGCCATGGCAAATAACACAATGGGTGTAAGCGAGAACACCGAGATNCGNAGACGTGCGGCTCGCGAAAAAGTAAAACAAGCTCAAGATGAGTGGGACCGACTTCTNACGACCTTTGTTGAAGGGGNGCCTGAGTTATCTCNACGCTTTAAAAACACCTGCAAGAAAGTTCTNAAGGAGTCANNNNTNCGAANATCCTCAGGTAAGTCTCNNTCCAAACNCAAAAGNTCAGNNTCCTAAANNTTGCGNTNTGNTGGTTGATCANCANTNATTANACANGATAGAATNAANATAGTGAGATTGANTCTCATTATTTTNNTNTNTGGATGANTTGTCGNTATGTTGCAAGCATTTGTAATCACGTTACGNGAAGGCTTGGANGCGTTTCTAATCATTGCCATTAGCTTGGCGTATTTGCGGAAGCGTGGACTGACCGAANTGATTCCCGCGGTGCACTGGGGCATTGTTTGNGCTATTGGCCTCAGTATCGGTGCGAGTATATTGTTTGCGCGTGCAGCGAACCAGGCGCTGTGGGAGGGCATCNTAGCNATTGCTGCAGCAATCTTGGTTATGTCGCTNATTGTCCATATGTGGCGTNTNGGTAAACANTTNAAAAGCGAGATCGAGGGAAGGCTTTACGAAAAAAGTCTCCAACCAGGCAAGAAAGCCATGTTGGGAATTTTCGGGTTTACTCTATTNATGATTACCCGTGANGGGATGGAAACGGCTTTACTGTTGAATGCCTTGTTCTTTCAGATGCAGTCGTACTNNTTANTTNGTGGGGCANTNGCNGGNNTGGTCTGTGCAGGAGGNGTGGCNTGGTTGTGGTCNCNCTATGGTCATCGAGTGAATTTNGTACGCTTCTTCCAAGTNACNTCNATTTTCTTGNTAGTGTTCGTGATACAACTTTTAATTTATGGTTTCCACGAACTNACCGAAGCCAACATATTTCCTTATAGTGAACCGCTACACTGGGCTACNGAGCCCTACGGGCCAGATGGTCGTTATGGGCAGTANTTGACCTATATGCTCATCGTGTTGCCGATTAGTTGGCTTGGCTATGTGATTATGCGAGACCGAAGAATTACCGACACCTAGCTGTTNGTCTGAAGCATGGTTGCCTAGAATCCCAAACGAGTATCGCAGTCAAAAAGTGGACCAGAAAGTGGGAAGTGCTAGTTCTCGCTTTCTTCCTTGTCAGCTGATTCTTCCTCCAGAAATTCTGCTTGCCAGGCTGGCGCGGGTTGAGGTCCTGGCGTTATGTCAGCAATGTCAGGATCANTANTATCTGTCCGATCAGGNGCGCTTGCGCGACGCAGTTTGGCGTCTTCTCGCCTAGCAACCCGATCTTTTTGTTTGTCTTGCCTNGCTCGTTCCTTTTGACGTTTTTGTAGAGTCGGCCGTCCTCGATTAGCCATAGGCCCCCCTTTTNGATTATCTANATATGAGACAATCCAGCAATTTAATCAGATAATTATTCGCATCGCCCNTTTCCATTCAAGATCTTTGTGGCAGACATTCAACNNTTGACCGAAGAATCNNTTTCAGCCAATAAGTCTTGCAATATCTTTCTGCGAAATCGCTCCGATCGCGATCCTGCAGCCGGGTCGAACTTGATGAAATGTANCGTGGGCGACTAACTGCTACGATGCANTATTAGGTTACCAAATCGATTAAAACGTTTCAATAACAGNAGGTTACAAGNAGTCGATGTTGACCTTCTGTTTCGATGCTAAACCTGTTGTTTGTGAGCTNTTANTGTTTNGCTTCTTCTGCGAACCCTTCATAAATCTTTCGNGCTTCATCAAATTGTGAAAATACGTGATCGCGTTCTTGCTGTGACCTCCACCCAGGCCACTCTTTNGCCATTTGATGTAACTTGTCGATCCAGCGTATTCCATANTTGGCGGCAGGCCTTGAACGCACTGGTTGGTCGCCGACGANCACCCAAACTGGATTTGTGAAGGCTTGCGCAAAACCAGTGTCGAGNGGATAGCGATCACGAGGATTGCCGGCTACTCTCACATGAAACCATCCACTCTTAGTTACTGGTACCGAGCGTGTAAATGAAAAATTAGAGCGACTCTCATNCAGAGGGACTTCTTCAATGATGTCGCCATTCCACACAAGCCGTAATGTTTCGAGCGGATTGATCGACTGAACGCGAACGCGAATTTCAACTGTGTCACCACCTGCGGGGAGTTGAACTTCGTCACCGGGTATGAATCCATTAACCGTTACATCGACTAATGGGCCTGTAGAGACGAACGCTCGGCCTGCCCTCAGACCATTAAACCAGGCATCCATGGTAAGTCCGCGCTCACCAGTGTAAATGTAAGTCCTTGCAGATCCCACGAGCTTGCTTGCATGCAAGTTGCTAATGGAGTCCTCACCACCCACCGCAGTTACCCTGAGACCATTATTCCAGGCGGCGTAGACCGGGTAGAAGCCTGCTTGCCCAGCCCCAGACCATTCGACGGCATCCGTTGTTCCAAGAGCAGCATCGACCATAAAACCCTTCGCTCCACCGAGTGCACCTTCGAGTGGGTCAGTGCTACCGAAAAATGCGTGCACATAGCCAACGGTTGCTCCTTGTGCACGAGCTTTACGAAACATATCGGTGTTGCTCGGATAAAGACTTTCGATACCCGTTCCCTCATATCCAGTAAAAAATGGAGAAATGAGGTGGTCTTCGAGCCCGAACATAAACACATGTCCATAAAATGGTGGTCGGTATTCCTGTCCGACGACCATCACCATGTCGGGGGTAGATATCGGGTGTGGCCCTCCCCCTTTCTGGAACACTTGATAATCCAGGATACGATTGTCTTTATTGGCGATTTGCTCATTGACGATATCTTGATCCTCAGCGGCTGACATCATCATGAGGTTCTCAAGCGAATTATGCAGGTTACCAGCGTAGTTCATATGCACGTGGGTGGAACCGCTGTACCAGCCTTTGACTGCCATATCGGTTAGCCGTTCAAGATTAGCGGTGACTGACGTGACTTCACCGGTTTCGATCGTGGTTTCCACCTGTAGTGGTTGGTATTCGAACCCTTTCACAACCGTTAGGTTGACCTGACCTACTGGAAGCGTGACAGTGAATTGGCCACGCGAGTGAAAGATGTGGTCGCCTGCACCTGAAATTCGAGCATACGCATCGTGGGGTGCGTAAAACTTGCCGTCCGATGCTGTGAGATGAACGCGTGACCCGGTTACAACGTTCTGAAGACCATCTCGTGTTTGCACTGACAAGAAACCCATGGGCTGTTTCCAATGTCGTTCAGTTATGGCAACTGTCCGTTGGGCGCCGCCATAGGTTTCTAGTAAGGCGAGCTGCGGCAAACCGTCGGCATTCGAGATATAGGCGATCCACTCTCCATCCGGTGACCATGTCGGATTAAATGCATCATGAGCGAAGAAGGTCATCTTGTAAGGCTCTCCGCCAGCGGTGGGTTGCACGTAAAGATTCGAAAATTGGTCTGCGGAACCACGAGTGGATGAATAGATAAATCGTTTACCGTCAAGTGAGACATCAGGATGGGATCTGTAAAGTGTTTGTTCAGCTAGTACTGTCTGGGCTTCCATAATGCCAGTTGCCATAGCTGGAACTCTTAGAATGTTGCCAGAACCAAGCGGCACGTTGCGNTTTGATACTAAGAGTANTTCCTTGCCATCTGGCATCCAGGTTGGCATCAGATGCATNTCCCATTCACCGAAGTACAATCGGCTACGACCAAAAGAATGGTCCCTGGTAACTGCCACGTCTTCCCCTGACCACTCTCCATTGAGAATAGATCGAGTATAGACATTGAAATAACCGTTCGGTTTGGTCGAGACGTACGCAATCTGTGTGCCGTCTGGAGAGAACGTTGGGTCGGCGTAGATGAACGCGTCATCAGTCAACGCGTGACTTTCACCTGTTGTGACATTAAGAATCTCAAGTTGAATAGTGGTNCCGCCATCGTCTGCCGTATAGANGATCCACNTCCCGTCAGGCGACCAGTCAGGAGAGGAGTGATACTTCTTCCCGTGGGTCAGTTCATTTGCGATACCAGTCGTTGGATCTACGTTCCAGATCGACCCACTCATGCCCACCGCGATCGCAAGCCCATCAGGTGACCAACTTGGTGCCCACGGTGTAGAACTGGGTGCCGGCGGTAAATAGAAATTATGCATGTAGTTGCCGCCATGCTTAGCTGCTTGATACGGTCGAGCCGAAGGTTGTGCCCAAGTAAGTGGTGGACCGGCCAAGCAGGCGATGCTGGCCAGAAGCAAACCTATCCCGCAAGTTCTGANTTGACCGTCTAGGACTTTGAAAAGATTTAGTAAGTATTGAGTGGTCTGCCGAGAAAGAGTGCAAAAGGAGGGCATTCGTCCAAATCCTTTCAATAATAGAACTAGCTGTTTCCCGTTAGGCCATACCAGCAAAAAACTCGGTAAAGCTATTGATGGCGCGCTCCGTCACGGCTGGATTCGGCTCGAGTGACCATTCGCCTATTTCACGACTGCCTCCCAATACAATGCCATCTGAGCGAGGCAGCATATACAGTGGGCCTCCTAGCATGACCATGTATTTAATTTCTGGCTGTGGCAACAGCAGAGTGAGTTGCCCTTTAGCCGGCTGCAGTTCTTCGTCTCCGAACAAGTTTTTAGAGCCTAGGCCCGTGCAATTCACAATGACCGGTTCGGCCAGTGTAAGAATTTGGTCGATGTTTTCGAACTCAGTGACTATTACCTGTCCTCCCGCGAGCCTATAGTCTCGCATGAGCGCATTTAGATACACTGCTGGCTCGAACTGCATCGTCCAGCGTCTTCGAACATAAGCCCTTGGAAACGGATGCTGTTGAGGTTCGAGTTGTGTGCTCTCTGGATAGAGATCGGCGATTCGCTGGCTCAGACTTGTTTGCTGCGCTTCNGGATTCGGCGGTTCGTCTGACACAGCATAAGCTGGTGTCCAGTGCACACCATAATCCTGTCCCAAGTATTCCTGGAAATACTGGTAAGACAGACGGGAGGCTTTAACGACAAGATCGGCAAATTCTGGAGTCGTATGATCACGTTGTGAAGAACCCGTTGGTCCGAACCATGCAGCGGACATGTTGGACGTCGTACGAGGTGGCAGATCCTTCGCGTAAATCGTTACCTCGTATCCTTGTCGTTGCAACAGTCTCGCAGTCGAAAGCCCGACGACGCCTGCTCCAAGAACAGCGTACTTCTTTTGACCAGTACGCTGCGCTTCTTCCACTGCTAGGTGCGCCGTGCCCCACGATAAGGACATGCCGCTTCCACCGTGTCCATAGTTGTGAATAACGGTCTTCTCTCCAACTGTTTCTGACTTCAGCACAAAACCTGATTGTCGCACTGGGCGAAGTCCGATCGTTGTGCGAATAATTCGGTCGGATGAAACCTTCACCTTCGCCAAGCCGGAATCATTCTTAGTAGTGCCGTTAGCCCCGAACTGTGATGAACAGCGTGAAGCGAGACCCGCACCGATCGCAGCGATACCGGCCGTTTTCAACCACATCCGTCTATTGAGTGATACGCTCATCGTGTTTCCTTTGTTTTAGTCNTTACAACGATAACTGGNGTGGAGCACCNNAGCGCAATGTTCAGCTAATATCGNTAAGCTCGATGAGCATTGTGATCGGAAGGAGTGACGAGGTCAAGTNAGAGCCNTGTTCAGATTNTTGNGCNCTATNTTNNTNNTAATGTNGCATATTGAGGTCGCACTGCTTTTTGCATCTGCGCAATCTCTTAGCCAGAACCCATCTCCAATGGTAGAGAGTACACGGCCGCACCTTCGCATTGACCCTCCTGTGGCAGATGGGAACCGAGAAGCCTTGACGGTCGGTACGCTCTTCGTGCCTGGAAATTTTGGCGGCTCTGAATTTGTACCGATCGTGGTGCAATTCCATGGCGCTTTCTGGCTAGGTGAGCATTATGTGTCAACCTTGATACCGGAAGCTGTACTTGTCTCAGTGCAGTTGGGTTCTGGATCACGCGTTTACAACGATGTTTTTGAGAACCCCATGGTATTTACCACAATGATTAAGGAAGTTAATCAAGCCCTAGCTTGGATCACGGATGGGTATTCTAGAGGCGGCAGAATTCTCCTTAGTTCTTTCAGTGCGGGTTATGGAGCTACACGGGCGATTCTTGGAAATCCTGAACATTACGACCGAGTTGACGGAATCCTGTTGGCAGATGGACTTCATGCTTCCTACGTGGACGGTTCATCGCCGCCTCGTCTAGGTGAAGTGGCACCTAAAGTTATTCCTGAAGATCTCGACGTGTTCGTGCGATTTGCTCGAGATGCTGCCTCAGGACAAAAACGTATGTGGGTGACTCATTCTGAAGTTTTTCCTGGCACCTATGCCAGTACGACCGAGACGGCCGACTATCTCTTGGGGCAACTTGACTTGAGCCGCACAGCGGTACTTGTCGAAGGTCCGCATGGAATGCAGCAGTTGAGTAAGGTNCAGCAAAATGGATTTTATCTTGACGGCTTTGCTGGNAATTCAGCCCCAGATCATCTTGATCATTCGTTTGCGCTCGGTGAATGGTTGCTCCGAGCTCGTTCGTGGCTACGGAGTCGCAGATAATCCTGAGATAAACGTTTAGCGTTGAAATAGTCTCGCGATTGGAANACCTGCAGTTGGAGTCAGCGTATGAAAATCAAGTCCGAGGAAACGNGTCAGGGTTGCAGCGACTTGGTTTTGCGTNATGGGTTCGTGGTCGCGCCACTCTCCNCGTAGNTCCACNGTTGGACTAACGAACGCCATCCAGATGTTTTCGGCACCGGGAATATCACTNCCATGACCNATCCAATCTTCTGGNGTGTTACCCCGTCCGTGATCGACNGTNATGATAATTGCAGTTGTGTCACGGTACTGATCNTCTGCNTGCAGAAAATTCCACAATTCTTCGAAGTANGAATCAGTNCGATGTAAAGTATCGAGCACGCGNTCGTAACGTCTGTCGTGCGCCCAGTCGTCTGTTTCACCAAGAGCCAGATACAACACNTTCGGGTGATAGGTGGCCAGGTGTGCCATNNCAAAGCGAAACGTGTAGAAGTCGTGCCGCACTGTGTCCCATGGCGTTTTNGTTTCAAACTGTTGTCGATTTAACGCCTGTAAGGCCTCCTCTGGATGCTCGTAGGNCTCAAAACCAGCNTTGACTGTAACTGAGCCCTCTCTCTGNGAGACAATCCAGTTGAAGGTTTCCCATGAGGCGAACGTCGCGACTTGTGTATTNGTTAGGGCNAGAGAGTCCTTAAGGAANTCAAGTACTGTGGGAAACGGATAGTGGCGGTTGTCGTTGCTTGTGATGAGGTCGTCGTGCGACTCGCCTGTTAAGATTTCCGCGTAGCCNGGGTACGAAAACANTTGNGTATTGCTGACTTTTACNCTGCTTCCNAGNTCACGATTTCCGGCNATAGACCCGTAGTNTNGCATGAGCGTAGTCCAAAAAAACGGCATGAGNTTNNCTCGCCGTTCTTTGGCCGTTGGAGCCCAGTATCGACGATAGGATACCGTTGATTCGACNGGGNTATTTCCCGATGTNGATTGCAGTATGTCAAGATCAAGNCCGCCAAAAATTTCTTGTGTNCGTGCGCCGTCCAGTGTTACGAGAATCACATTNTCGATCTGAGNTGTTTGAGCTCCCAGTTGGTTAATACCAAAACCATACNCGATAAGAATTGCNAAGATGCATTTCGGCATGTGAAGTCGTTTTCTTGATGAACAATAATTCGATAGAGGCATNGGCATTTTGACTGGGTTGTGGCTAACGACGATTCAGNTACTTATCAGGAAGACTNCGACCATATAATAAACTGCTCGCCTGCTAAACTGGNAGAAGCACTTTTANGGACCGAATCTTACTACAGGAAGNTGANAAGAGTACAGACTATGGAAGGTTGGCACGGNTGGGACGCTTACGCGCCGTTCTACGACTGGGAGAATGCGCAAACTCTNGGCCGTAAGGATATTGCTTTTTGGTGTCAGTTGGCCCGCAGGGCGAGTGGTCCAATNCTTGAACTTGGTTGCGGAACGGGNAGAGTTTCGGCTCCCGTTGCTCGNGTTGCTAAATCACTTGTGGCAATTGATCGTTCGGAAGCCATGCTTGACCGAGCACACATTCGACTACGCAGATCNCGTGTAAGGTCACGGGTGAAATTGNTGCGTGGCGATATTCGATTACTCCCTTTTCGACGACGCACGAAATTNGACCTTGTCATGGCGCCGTATGGGATTCTCCAGTCACTTGTTCGTGAAGCAGACCTGACTGCAACATTATCAGCGGTGGCGCGTGTNACTAAGAAGGGAAGCCGGTTTGGNGTTGACCTTGTACCGGATTTACTTCGATGGGATGAATACAAGCGGCANGTAGCGTTGCGTGGGCAGCAACGCGCTCGCGNCTCACATTTAACCTTGATTGAGTCGGTTCGACAAGACCGCGCNCGCCACCTTACGATTTTTGATCANGAGTATGTAGAGCGAAAGGGTTCGNATCGAACGACACACCGTTTTTCACTCACTTTTAGGACATTATCGATACGTCAAATTACGAGNCGATTGGAACGAGCCGGGTTCCACGTCGANGCAGTTCTTGGTGACTATTCTGGCTCAGAGTGGAATTNANGTGCCGAGGTTTGGGTGGTTTTGGCGAAGCGTTTGTAGTCANTTAATGATAGCGAAATGGACTGTTTAGTGTATNTGNAACCANGTCTGGTTNGTTGGGATGNCTCTATGCTAAACTTTCTTCACTTTTCTGCGNATTATTACAGAGGAGTCCTGCCATGTCTGGCCATTCTAAGTGGTCTTCTATAAAACATAAAAAAGGTGCCGCCGACGCAAAGCGCGGAAAGGTCTTCACGAGAATCATCAAGGAATTAACTGTCGCTGCCAGAGTTGGCGGTGGAGATCCTGATAGTAATCCCCGACTGCGTACTGTTGTGGCTGATGCCAAAGCCGCGAATATGCCGGCTGACAACATTAAGAGAGCGATCAGGCGTGGCACTGGCGAGGAGCCCGGTGTTTCGTATGAAGAGGCGATCTATGAAGGGTATGGGCCTGGAGGTGCTGCGCTCATGCTGGAGACCCTCACAGATAATAAAAACCGCACGGTGAGCGAGATTCGACACCTTCTCTCTAAGTATGGTGGAAATCTTGGTGAGACGAACAGTGTTGCTTGGATGTTTACTAAACAGGGATACATTTTGATCGAAAAGAGTAAGGTTGACGAGGATGGCCTAATGGGCGTTGCCTTGGATACGGGTGCTGATGACGTAAGGGATGATCAAGATAATTGGGAAGTGCTCACTTCACCAGAGGATTTTCATCGGGTGCTGGAGGCCGTAAAGGGGCTTGGCGTTGAAACATTAGTGGCTGAAGTGGCCATGCTGCCCCAGAACTA
>NZSH01000026.1:0-3979 GCA_002696705.1 Woeseiaceae bacterium
ACAGGTCAGACGTAGTCTGCGTGAGGCCTCTCTTGACGCACTGATAGTGCAACACCCTGCGAACGTAAGATATTTAACGAATTTTGATGGCAGTTCGGCAGTTTTGGTCTTAGGGCAGAACGAGAGCATATTCATAACGGATGGTCGTTATGATNCAGCAGCGCGAGANCTCTTATCTTCNAGTTTTATCGATGAGAACNNTGNGCTTAAGTTGGTGACTCGTTCATATGATGAAGCNATTACGGAAGCTTTNCNGGATGTATCGGCTGTGCGAATTGGATTCGAATCGGCGCACTGTTCGCATCNACGNTTTCAATCTCTAACGGTTGCACTTNANGAGNCGACGGGCTCGAACANAAAACAAAATGNGGNAAATGATAATNGTCCTNTGCTGATTCCAACTAATCGTTTAGTGGAACGNNTCCGAATGATAAAGGATNCGTTTGANATTTCGGTTATCCGCANGGCAGCCACACTGTTGTCTGAAGTTGCGAAAAATGTTCTTTGTGATNTGGTAATGGGGCGATCTGAGAGAGAGACTGCACATCATATTGATAAGANGATCCATGATATNGGTTTTGAGTGTCCAGCCTTTGACACGATAGTTGCNTCTGGACCCAACAGTGCCTTTCCCCANGCACGACCTNGTGACCGTANAATCGGNGCGGATGANCTGGTGNTGCTGGACTTTGGAGGGGTTTACGAAGGATACTGCGTCGATTTGAGTCGAACCNTCAGTATTGGTAATCCGAGTGCAGAGTTACGTCGACTGCATTGTGCTGTGGTCGAAGCGCAGGNTGCGGCGATAGCCAAGGTAAGTCCAGGTTGTTTGGCTAGTGANGTTGATACGGCAGCCCGNGATGTGCTCANCCATTATGGGTTGGGCNGTGCATTTTTACATGGTACGGGTCACGGTTTAGGACTGGAAGTGCACGA
This sequence comes from Woeseiaceae bacterium, assembly GCA_002696705.1. Classification (GTDB taxonomy): domain Bacteria; phylum Acidobacteriota; class Vicinamibacteria; order Vicinamibacterales; family UBA823; genus UBA8106. Next base: position 937 of record NZSH01000026.1, read on the forward strand.
GGANCCACGAGTTGGTCGTAAGGGANCGGATCAAGCAGCCGCACTAGCTTCTGGATTGGATGGGNGCCTTGAANTTGGNATGGTTTTAACAGTGGAGCCTGGTGCATACTTGCCTGGGCTTGGTGGAGCACGAATTGANGACGATGTCCTGGTAACCNCAACTGGTTGTGAATTACTGACNGACGTNGATCGAANGCTGTGTAAAGCGGTTGTAGANTGAGCGAGAGGTGGATTGAATAGTAGGAGNTGCNGACGTGCAGAGGGAAGAATGACCCATGATGAATATTAAAGAAATCAAAAAGTTTATTGAAATGGCACGCGAATACAGCNTGTCNGAGTTCGAGATAGAGCAGGAGGGTATTCGTCTCCGTATTAAGTGGGGTGGAACTTCTTCTNTGTCGCANACAGNTCAAGACGAGATGACGGNTCCAGTNATCCCAGCNTCCAAGGAACCNAGCACGGCAGANGAGTCGAACCNGAATCANTTGTNGGTTGTGAAATCGCCGATTGTTGGGACTTACTANTCNGNTCCAGATCCCAAAGAGCCGCCTTTCGTTAAAGTTGGTGATAAGGTTCGACAGGGACAGGTTCTGTGTATCGTTGAGGCAATGAAATTGATGAATGAGATTGACTCAGAGTATGACGGTGAAATTGTTGATATTCATCTGGAGAATGGACAAGCAGTTCAGTATGGGGATCCTTTATTCAGCATTAAACCAGTTAAGGCTGATAGCTAAAGAGGATATNGGTTCTGNTCTAACAGANCGGCNGTTAAGGGTATTGCATGTTTAAGAAAGTTNTGATTGCGAATCGTGGCGAGATTGCCATTCGTATTATCTGTGCGTGTCGGGAACTTGGGATTAAGACTGTCGCTGTCCATTCAGAGGCTGACGAGGATTCGTTNCATGTGCGTTTCGCCGATGAGGCTGTCTGTATCGGACCTGGTCGCAGTATTGATAGCTACCTTAATGTGCCGGCAGTCATTTCGGCAGCTGAAATTACCGGGGCCGATGCCATTCATCCAGGTTATGGCTTCCTTTCTGAAAGTGCGTACCTGGCCGAAGTGTGCGAGGCTTGTAACATTCGTTTCATTGGTCCAGACCCGAATGTTATTCGCTTAATGGGTGACAAAGCCCGTGCTCGCCGGGCGATGAAGAAAGCCGGTGTGCCGATCTTGCCTGGTAGTGACGGACCTGTCGAAGACGAAAAGATGGCGATGGCTGTTGCTGATGACCTCGGATATCCCGTAATGATCAAGGCGACAAATGGTGGTGGTGGTCGGGGACTNCGTGTCGTGTGGTCNGNACAAGAGTTTACGNAAGCTTTCACGATGGCCCGCCGGGAAGCTGAAACGGCTTTTGGCGTTGGAGANGTTTATCTTGAAAAGTTTATTGAGGAACCGAGACACATCGAATTTCANGTCTTAGCTGATCAATATGGCGCNACTGTGCATTTAGGCGAGCGAGAATGCTCGATCCAGCGCCGTCATCAAAAATTGATTGAAGAGTCACCCTCAGTNGCGATTACACCTCGTCTTAGAAAAAAGATGGGNAAAATTGTTGTGGATGCNGCTAAAGCAGTATCGTACCGCAATGCTGGGACCTTTGAGTTCTTGCTAGACAAGGAGGGACGTTACTACTTTCTTGAGGCAAATACACGGTTNCAAGTNGANCATCCCGTAACTGAAATGGTAACGGGCTTGGATATTGTGAAACNACAGATTCGCATCGCGGTGGGTGACCNTCTCGGTTTTAAGCAAAGCGATATACAGATGCAGGGACATGCNATTGANTGCCGTGTGAATGCCGAATCTCCTAATACATTTGTGCCATCTCCNGGAGTTATCGGTACCTTTAATGTGCTTGGGGGACCGGGNGTNAGGATAGACACCTTTGCGCATGCTGACTGCACCGTNTCTCCTCTTTACGATTCCTTAGTGGCNAAAATCATTGCCCATGGTCGGGACCGNGATGAGTCGATAGCCAGGATGCGCCGTACGCTTGGGATGGCAGTTGTGACGGGTATTGAAACGACNATTCCTTTGCACCTTGACATACTCGCAGATGCTGGNTTCCACNCTGGTGANATTAATACGGGATTTTTAGACCGCTTTCTCGTCAATCGTNCGAACGAACGGANTACGGCNACTGTTTAGTCGCTGGTTCAACCCCTATTTTTATTTGACCGCAACGTGGATTTTTCCCGCCTGTATGCAATCGTTGATGTTGATTTAGCCGACGGTTANGGTTGGAGTCCAANTGATCTTGGAGNGGCGATTATTAAGGGCGGAGGNCGCTTATTACAAATACGCGCAAAGCGCAGCAGNAGCGNATCGTTCTTGGCCTGTGCTGATTCACTTGTCGATCTTGCCCGTCCTTCTAATACTTCAATTATCGTTAATGATCGGGTCGATGTTGCGAAGCTTTCTGGGGCGTCTGGTGTTCATGTTGGTCAAGACGATCTCTCNGTNNCAAGAANTCGAAGGATATTAGGAAATGATGCNGTTNTTGGGCTCTCCACCCATNGCCGTTCGCAAGTNGATCTTGCAGNTCNAGAGTCGGTTNCATATATAGCTGTAGGNCCGGTGTTCGCGACCAGAAGCAAGGAAACGGGTTATCAACCGGTGGGACTGGAGTTGGTGCGTTATGCTGCTANGCAATGGCCGCAATCCATTATCGTTGGTATTGGTGGAATTACCNTAGANCGTGCNNCTTCGGTGATCGAGGCCGGCGCGAATGCCGTTGCNGTNATTTCAGATCTGTTAACTNACGGTGATCCAGAGAGACGGACTCGCGCGTANCTTGAACGCTTGTATCAGTNACANNCGNNNAAGTGGGTCCCCACTCACTAGGACTACACACTGTCNTTTGCGAAAAATTGCTTAGTGAGNTTACTCACCGTACCCACGAGAAACATTAGTCCGATNAGGTTGGGGAATGCCATAAAACCGTTCAGTAAAGTACCAACGGCCCAGACAAGNGGCACCGGAATAATGCCGCCCACNAGAANAAGNANGGTNAAGACANCCTTGTAAGCCTTAATC
>NZSH01000026.1:3984-20285 GCA_002696705.1 Woeseiaceae bacterium
GGAACCAAANAGAAACTCAAAACACTTTTCACCATAATAGGCCCAGCCAATTAGGGTNGAGAATCCAAAGAAGAAAGAGCAAGTTGCTANTANTAATGCNGCTCCTGGAATGGTTGTGTTCATGGCGGCAGCGGTNAGGGAGCCNCTGGCGTTTTGGAAAGCNGGGTCANTCCACAGNCCAGATGACAGAATNATAAAAGCCGTCATTGAGCAGACGAGAATCGTNTCCACGAANACTTCAAAGACACCCACCAGACCTTGCTCGACTGGATGATCCACGTCGGCAATTCCGTGTGCAATNGGNGCGCTNCCNAGGCCAGCCTCNTTNGAGAGGACACCACGGCTCATACCAGTTGCGATGGCNTGTTTTACNCCCACACCAANGAACCCNCCNATGGCAGCNGCTGGCGAAAAAGCAGAANTNANNATTAATGNNAAGACNCCTGGTAATTGTCCAAAATTCATCACGACGTAATATAACGCTGCCGTAACATANANGACAATCATNGTAGGAACGATCNNNTCGGCGACNGCTGCGATTCGTTTAATACCGCCGANTAGCACCAGACCAACGCAAGNAGTGATGAGNAGACTGGGAANCCAGACTGATACCTCNAGATTGAAAATTGATTTTGCAGCTAGTACGAACGAATCNGCAATGGTGTTTGATTGCGCCATATTNCCTGTGCCGAAAAGCGCGGCANCCATNCCAAAAAAAGCAAAGGCATAGGCGAGCANNTTCCCGAGCGCTTGGTTTGGGATGCCTNTCGTAATGTAGTACATNGGACCGCTTGCCAGTTCGCCAGTNTCTCTGGTTACCCGGTAGTGGACAGCGAGCACAGCTTCTGCATATTTNGTGGCCATGCCAACCGCNGCGCAGACCCACATCCAGAAGATTGCGCCNGGTCCCCCNACAGTAATGGCCGTNGCAACCCCACCAATGTTGCCGTTGCCGACTGTTGCTGCCAAAGCNGTTGATAATGCTTGAAACGGTTTAATGGTNCCNTCTTTGGAGGNCTTTTTCTGGAATGCACCTTGCAGTGTGGTNCGTACCGCGATCGGGAANCGGCGAATTTGNATCAAGCCAGTGCGGATGNTGATTAATAAACCTACAAGTACCAACACCGTCGGCATAAAAAATGGCTGCCAGACGAATCCATCAACGGTGATTACCTGACTGGTTAGGTTTGCTAAATCCATCCTTAGAGTCCTCCTAGTGGCTGTTTCCGATTCAGTAGCACTTTAAACGATCATCGACCTAATATTCATAAAAATGATCACAAAAATAGCAAGGGGACACGCGTAGCGGACCATCCAACCCCAGAGCTTGGGATTGGGGAACCAGGCTTGCTCAGCCAATAATTCCTCTAGGGCGCTATCGATGCGCCAGACATAACCGACAAATATTGCCGTAATAAGGCCTCCAATTGGAAGGGCAAAGTCGTTCCAGACTGTAATCATGAGACTTTGAAAGTCCATGCCAATGCCTGGTAAATCGCTAAAGAAACTTGAGGCACCCATCGCTAGTGCTGAGGGCACCGCGAGAGCAAAAGTAGCGGTTGTCACAATAACGACTGCCCGCTTTCGACTCCAACCATGACTGTCGATAAAGTGTGCCACCGGCACTTCTAACAGTGAAATGGCTGAAGTAAGTGCTGCCAATGCAAGTAAAATAAAGAAGGCCGCTCCAAAGAACTGCCCGCCAGGGAGAGTGGCGAATAGTCGTGGTAACACCATAAAGATGAGTCCCGGACCGGTGGAAGTTGGGTCAAATCCAGGAATTGAGAATCCAGACGGGAAGATTACGAAACCAGCCAATAGGGCAAGACTAGTATCTAAGGCTACAACCATGATCGCCGATTTTGCGATACCTTCACGCTTGGTGAGGTAACTCCCATAAACCAGCATTGTTCCAAGACCTAAACTCAAGGAAAAGAACGCCTGTCCGAGTGCCGCATTCAGGGCGCCGAAACTCATCATCTTGCTGAAATCTGGTTTCAAGTAGTAGGCAAGACCCTCGGCAGCGCCAGGAAGCGTGCTGGCGTGCCAAGCCAGCACGACCAGTAAGATGGCCAGCACTGGCATCAATAACTTCGACACACGCTCGATACCAGCACGAATACCGCCAAGAATGATACCGGCTGTCGCGGCAAGCATCACGAAGGTAAAGAATAAACTTGAAGGAGCATGACTGGTAAAATCAGTAAAAAATGTTGCGCTTTCAACCGCATCACCACTGACTGCACCACTCGCACTGAACCAAATGTAGGCCAGGGCCCACCCTGCTACGACAGAGTAGAACGATAAAACACCAAATCCCGCTGCCACACCGAGTCCACCCGCCATCCACCATCGTGTGCCAGGTCGAAGCTTTGCGTAAGCACCAACTGGGTCGCTTTGAGTGCGTCGACCGATTGCCAATTCGGCAATCATGATAGGTAGACAGATGAATATCACACAGACGAGATAGACGAGCACAAACGCAGCACCACCGTTCTCACCAACTCTCGTCGGAAAACCCCAAATGTTACCGAGGCCGACTGCTGATCCAGCTCCAGCTAGGACGAAGCCAACTCGCGATCCCCACGTGCCTCGGTCTGACATTGACATTTTTCCTCCAGTGGTTGCCTTAGTAAATGGTGCGCTGCAGATTCTACTTAAATAAGCCTTGCAGCCCAAATACAACGTTTTGGGCTTATTTGACCTAGTCGGATACTAGTCACTACAATTGCTTTAGTTGAAGTTGAGTGTAACCTCGTCCTTCCATTTTGTTTTCGAGAGTTTCCGCAAACCTAATGTCCGCTAGCATACTTGATGGTAAAGGGTTAGCCGCAACGATCTGTGAAGAGCTGATTCCACGGATCGATGACTTCCTACGTTCTGGCGGCAGGCCTCCCCAGCTTGGCATCTTGTTAGTTGGTGACAATCCAGCTTCGGAAGTGTATGTGCGTAATAAGCGACGTAGGGCGGAAGAGCTCGGCTTGGACGTCGACCTAGTGCACTTACCGGCAACAGCTTCATTGGATGAGGCTAAACTGACTATTAACCGTTTCAACGAGAGTGAATCTCACGATGGGATTCTCGTGCAGGTGCCAATCCCCTTGGGATGGGGGAGTGATGCAAGCAGGGAATTGTTTGAACAAATACATCCAGCCAAGGACGTTGATAGTTTTCATTCCATTAACGTGGGCCGACTGATGCAGAACCGAGCGACTCTGATGCCCTGCACCCCATCCGGGATTATCGAGTTACTTTTGAGGTCTGAGATTGCTATCGAAGGACAGCATGCGGTGGTACTGGGACGAAGCGAGATCGTTGGAAGACCGCTTGCTATGATGTTGCTTCATCGACATGCGACTGTGACGATTTGTCATTCACGCACCCCTAACCTCGCTTCCATTGCGGCGACTGCCGATTTACTCGTAGTGGCTGTTGGACGTCCAGTGTTTGTGACACACGACTTCGTAAAACCTGGAGCGACGGTCATAGACGTTGGTATAAATCGAATCACCGATCCTGATCTGGTATCAACTCTTATTGCAGCAGATTCTGTCAGGTGGAAAGCGTTTAAACAGCGAGGGTCGATGCTTGTTGGCGATGTTCATCCTGATGTGCAAAAGGTTGCGGGCGCCCTAACACCAGTACCTGGAGGTGTTGGACCACTTACTGTTGCGATGTTAATGGTGAATACGGTTGAGGCGGCGACCGCTCGATTGCTTTCGAACACTTCCTGACGAGTGTGTGACCTTTTATAGGTCACGAAAAATCTGCTCAACTTGTTTGTGGGTATCATCGATTGAATCATCCGTACGGATGACAATGTCAGCACGTGCAATCTTCTGTTCTGTGGTCCACTGAGTTGCTATTCGTTGTTTAGCCTCCGACTCAGTGATGCTGTCGCGAGCCATCAATCGCTCAAGTTGTATCTGAGGGTCGCAGGAGACAACGAGGATACGTTTGAATTCCTTGTCGTGTCCGGTTTCGAACAATAGTGGTATGGCCGCGATCGCGGCACGTTTGCCATTTGTTTCACATTCGAGCAGCCAGTCTTTAATAGCCGAGTACACGCTAGGATGGATAATGGATTCAAGGGTTTTCCGTGCGGCAGAGTCGACAAACACCTTTTTTCCAAGTGTCGTGCGGTCGATTCGGCCATCATCTCTCAAAATGTTTGTTCCGAAACAAGTCACGATTTGAGCGAAGGATTCCGTTCCAGGCTGGACAGCTTGCCGCGCTAGAAGATCAGCATCTATAGTTGGTAGGCCTAGAGACGCGAAGTGGGCAAGAACGACACTTTTCCCTGTCGCGATGCCGCCAGTCAATCCAATTGTGAGCATAATTCAAACCGAGAACTCGCTTTAGTCTGCAGTCTATTCACGAGGTTCAGCGTCTTCTGTTTCAGCTGGGGCAATAATCTCTTCCAAGAAAGTATTCCACTCGTGACAGTTCGGGCACTGCCAAAGTAGCTCTGTGCTTCGATATCGACATTGCATGCAGATGTGCGGGTCAAGGTAAAAGATCGATTTCTTGGTCAGTTCCATATAACGCTTGACGAGAATCGATTGGAGTTGGAGCTCTATTAAGACGTTCCAAATAGTTTGATGTATCGAAAGCGAGTGCGGGTTGTAGATGATCGCTTCAAAAAGTATCTCTAGAGCGTTTTCAGCATCTTTCTGTTCGAGCAAGTGTCGTCCCAAAGCTAGTCGTGCTCGCCAATCTTTTTTATTGGCGTTGATGAGGTCCTGACACAAGGTCTGAAATTTGTTTAATGACCCAAGTTGTGAATAAATTTCTCTTAGCCGATCAAATACGAGATACGCTCGATCTGGTGCGACATCGACAAGGCGCTCCCACGTCTCAGCAGCACCTGCTACGTTACCCGATATCAGTTGGGCATCACCAAGATGTAAATAAGCGGGGATAGTTTGTTCGCTGAGTTCGATTGCTGTTTCGAAATAATGTTTAGCTTCCACGCGATTTTGTTGTTGTTGGGCAACTAGTCCAAGTTCATTTTTGAGAAAGGCTAGAATAGGCTTGTTTTCGTGGGAATCATTGTTATCGAGTGCCATCGCTTTTTCACGAGCATTATGTGCTAACTCCCATTGATGTTGTTCCTCGTATAGTTTTTCCAGATTTATTAGTGCGTACCGATTGTTCGAATCCAGTCGAAGTACTTCGTCGAAGGCCTCTAGGGCTCTATCTAGAAATCCACCTCTCTTGAAGTCTAATCCTAGACAAAGTAGTACGTAGGCGTGCTCAATGGTGTTTAAGTTGGGTCTTTGCAATAGTTTTTGATGCATATGGATTGCACGGCCAACTTGACCCTTTTCTCGGTAAAGATTTCCGAGAATCATGTGAATTTCGATGGCCTCCGTGTCAAGACTAATCGCTTTCTTGAGCTCCTCTATTGCTAGATCGGGTTGGTTGGAAACCATAAAGTTTAAACCGAGTATGTAATGAGGGGATTGTTTTGTTTTCCTCCGATCAATCCAGCGACCTCCTCGAAGTTTGTAGCGCTCCCAGAACTTACCGATGGTGATTCCAGCCAATAAGGTAAATAGAATGACGAGTATTAATGAGGAGCCAGTAGCCATTAGTCGGTCGTTGCTTCAGAGTGCTAGAACAGTTCTGTTCGCCAAAGGTCGTGTAGGTGTAGGACTCCCTTAATGGTGTTTTCGTGATTCACCACAACAACGGACGTGATCTTGTGATCCTCCAGAACCTTAAGTGCCTGAACTGCGAGCATGGTAGGTGGGATTGTGATCGGTTTCTTGGTCATAATGTCGGCGGCAATATTCTCGAGAATGGTTTGGTTGTCTCCCATATGTCGACGCAGGTCGCCGTCTGTTATAAGGCCAAGTAAGTGATGGTCATTATCTGCTACACAGGTCATCCCCAATCCCTTACTGGACATTTCGTAAATCACATCACGCATCGGCGTGTTATATGTGACGCAAGGTAGCTGTTTCTCTGTGTGCATTAATTGGTCGACGCTCATCAGTCGTTTGCCGAGTTTTCCACCGGGATGCAGATTGGCGAAGTCTTTCTCGTGAAAACCTTTCCGAACGAGTAGGGCCATTGCGAGGGCATCGCCTAACGCTAATGCTGCGGTCGTACTTGCCGTAGGGACTAAATTAAGAGGGCAGGCTTCCTCACTGACATGACATGAGAGCGTTACATCGGCAGCTTGACCGATGGGAGATTCTGGATTACCTGTGATTGCAATTAATTTGGCGTCAAGTCGCCGGATCGCTTCGAGTAATCTAATAATTTCCTCTGTTTCGCCACTGTAAGATAAAGCGAGTACGACGTCATCATCTTGAACCACACCGAGGTCGCCATGAATGGCTTCTGCTGGGTGTAGGAAAAATGCCGGTGTGCCCGTGCTGGCAAGGGTGGCTGCAATTTTCTTGCAGATAATGCCTGACTTGCCAACCCCGGTTACAATGACACGTCCACGACACGTGAATAGGCAGTCAACGGCTTCTCTGAACTGACCGTCAAGGCCTTCGATTAGGCCAAGAATGGCAGCTGCTTCTGTTTCGAGAACCTTACGCGCCAACTCTTGTTCACCGTCGGCACCTTTGTTCGATAGGTTGGCTACCATGCTTGATTCGTTGAGATTATCTTTCTCCACAGATCATCGTCAGGCTGATTAATCTAACCTGCTCCTTAGTCGTCTTTACGCGATGCCACTGAGAGTCGTTTTAATCGAATTAATAACGATTCCAATTGATCAAGTGGGCAAGCGTTCTTGCCGTCACTTTTAGCTTGGTTCGGGGAATCGTGAACTTCTAGGAATACGCCGTCGACTCCAGCTGCCACGCCTGCAGATGCTAGGGACGTAATAAATTCAGCTTGCCCAGAAGAGGCTCCTTGCCCACCTCCNGGCAACTGCAAACTGTGGGTGATGTCGAACACGACCGGGTAGCCTAANNTGCGTAGCATCTGGAAACTACGCATNTCNACNACAAGATTGTGATATCCAAAAGTTGTACCTCGNTCTGTCACGAAAACCTTATGATTNCCAGTGTGCACGACTTTTTCAATTGCATGTCGCATATCATCTGGAGCAAGAAATTGACCNTTTTTGAGATTGATNGAACATCCAGTCCTTGCTGCAGCCGTTATCAGGTCAGTTTGACGTGAGAGAAATGCAGGAATTTGTATAACATCTACCACCTCAGACACGAGTTTCGCCTGTGTCGGNTCGTGGATGTCGGTNAAAATCGGNACTCCCAATTCTNGCTTAATCGCGGCCAGNATCCGTAAACCTTCAGTNAGTCCAGGACCTCGATATGAATTCACTGAAGTGCGATTTGCCTTGTCAAAAGATGCTTTNAAGATAAACGGAATCTGTTGGCGTTCCGAAATGTCGTGAATCTGTCGNGCTANAGNTGNCGCGTGGTTNTCACTTTCGATGACACANGGTCCGGCAATGAGTACCAGNTCANTACCGCCAAGNCTGACCTNTCTATCAGGAACNCCAAGCTCAATCTTTTGCACCTNNTTATTATAGACCGCTTAACCCTAGACTCATGTAGCAGGGTNAANCAGNCTTNGCCTNANAAGTGCNAAACAGTCCTAANTTCANGAGGCTGTCGCACTTTTTGGNATGGATGATNGTGNCNCGTCTAGCTTGTGCTTGTGANNTGCTTTTACGAAACGATCGAAGAGAGGATGCGGACGAAGTGGCTTCGAAGTAAATTCCGGGTGGAACTGGACNGCAACGTACCAGGGATGGGAAGGCAATTCGAGAATTTCCACAAATTTTCCGTCTGGAGACCGCCCNGCGATGCGCAGTCCGTGTTNAGTCAGAATNGGTTCGAATTCAGGATTGAATTCNTANCGATGNCGNTGACGTTCATGGATNACGTCGAGGCCGTAGGCTTNATGTGCAACGGAATCGGGTTCTAATTGACAGGCGAATGAACCAAGGCGCATCGTTCCACCAAAGTCTTCGACATCNACNAGATCTCGAAGTTTGTAAATAACCTTATGAGGTGCATCNGGCGAACACTCAGTTGAATCTGCCTCATNTANACCACACACTTCTCTGGCAAAGTCGACCGCNGCCCATTGAAAGCCATAACAGATACCGAAATATGGAATNNGTTGATCTCGCGCAATACGGGCGGCAGCCATCATTCCTCGGCTTCCACGACTACCGAATCCNCCAGGNACAAGAATTCCATCTGCACCCTCTAGNGAACGTTCTCCATCAGAGGATTCAAGAGCCTCAGCTTCAATCCATTTGATGGAGATTTGCAGATGGTTGTTGAANCCGGCGTGATATAGCGCTTCATTNAAACTTTTGTACGAGTCTTCATACCCNACGTACTTTCCGACTACGTGGATGACTAGNTTATCTTTTGGATNNCGAATTCGCTGAANNAGCTCTTCCCAAGGTTTCATNTTTGGCNATGTGCTGGGAAGNTGTANATGTTTCAGAACGATTTTATCGAGTCCTTCTTNAGCAAGNACAAGCGGCACTTCGTAGATGTTCTCGACATCNCTAGCAGTGATCACAGATTCCTCNTCTACGTCGCAGAACAGTGCAATNTTTGCCTTGATATCTTGTGANAANACTCGATCCGTTCGACACAATAAAATGTCTGGTTGGATCCCGATTGNCCGCAAATCCCGAACACTATGTTGGGTNGGTTTNGTCTTCAATTCACCAGCNGTTCCTATAAATGGAACNAAGGTTAGGTGGATATATAAGGTGTTCTGNCGNCCGATNTCTTGGCGTAATTGTCGGATTGCTTCTAGAAATGGTTGACTCTCAATATCACCAACGGTNCCCCCAATCTCAACGAGNACTATGTCGGCTTCTTTGGACACACNTGTAACACTGCTTTTAATTTCGTTCGTGATGTGTGGGATGACCTGNACGGTGCCACCNAGGTAATCACCGCGACGCTCTTTTTGAATGACTGATAAATANATTTTTCCGGTTGTCCAATTATGGTCCTTGGTGGTTACNGTATTTGTAAANCGCTCGTAATGGCCAAGATCTAGGTCTGTTTCGGCGCCGTCTGAGGTTACATANACCTCGCCATGCTGNTAGGGACTCATGGTNCCTGGATCGACATTAATATATGGATCAAATTTCAGCATCGTGACTTGGTAACCNTGGCCCTCTAATAGNGATCCGATAGANGCTGCNGCCAATCCCTTGCCAAGTGANGAGACGACACCNCCAGTGATAAAAATGTATTTTTTTGCACGATCATTAGTTTTCAGCATAGCTTGGCTCATAAGNGGNTCTCACNCGAGTCGTTGATGANACGGAGAACTTCTTCNACATCTTCCGGAGTATCAACGGCTACAGAATCGAAAGTGGTTTCTACAGTTCTGATGCGATATCCATGCNCTAAAGCGCGTAACTGTTCTAGCGATTCAGATTGTTCAAGTGGAGTTGGTGGTAGTTGTGTCAGTTCCAAAAGGGTGGTGCGTCTATATACGTAAAGACCGATATGCTTGTAAATGGTTTGAGAAGGNGTCGTTCCATTGTGCTGCCCAACGGGGTTACGAGAAAAGTATAGNGCGTCACCATTGTGATCNGTTGCAACCTTAACCACGTTAGGATNGTGCAGTTCTTTCGTGTTNTTGATNNGNCGTCGAAGTGTCGAAATATTCACGNTTGAATCCGTTACAAATGGTATCAGTGCTTGTTCGATCATTTCTGGTTCAATGAGCGGTTCGTCTCCCTGGATATTAACNATAAGGTCACACGTTAAGTGTTCGGCGACTTCNGCAAGACGGTCGGTGCCAGTNTTGTGAGTCGCACGTGTCATGCNAACTTCNCCNCCAAATGTCTCNACNNTTTCACGAATTCGTTCATCATCTGTTGCNACCAGNATTCTATCGAGTGAAGGGGCCGCNGCAGCACGTCTGTAGACGTGTTCGATCATNGGCCGTCCAGCGATGTTTATCAGTGGTTTTCCNGGAAANCTCGTNGAACCGTACCGAGAAGGAATGATTGCGATAATGGAGATTGCTGAAGCCGGATGGGATAGCGGATCCGTTCCTGTTACAGGGCGCACGATGAATATTACCATAGATGCACCCTGCTAGCGTTACATTGCTAATGTGGAACTGAATGATTGTTAGATTGGAATGATGTTCACTTTGCAGATCATATTCGTACTATGTCNNCACTTTTTATAGCNGGATTCGCTAGTAGTGCNTTGATTACCGNACCATCAGNNTTTAGTTNTTCNGTGTNCGTTGATTCATCGATATTCACGACGGCNACGGCTCCTGTTGAATCACGNCCGAGAGCGAATTGNGCAATATTTATGCCATGNTCTCCAAGGACCGCACCTATNGNACCAACNACACCTGGNTNGTCGAGATTACGGATTACTATNCTNGNTCCTTCGATGGAAGCTTCAATTTCAACACCGTCGAGGAGCACAACCCGNGGACCACCATGCTCGAAGAGNGCACCCTCAACCCATAACTGTCCAAGGGAAGTNTCAAGCCTCACGGCTAAAAGACTGGTGAAATCTCGAGGTCGGGTACTATGCGATTCAATTACCTCTACATCGCGGTCCCGAGCTANTGCGCGCGCATTAATNAATGAAACGGTTGTTGACAGCATNGTCTTGAAAAGTCCCATCAATACAGCACCGACAAGTAGCTCNTTNTTTCCCGTTGCCAATTCACCGTAATATCGGATANTCACTGTTTTAATACGGCCTGTTGCTAGTTGTGCCACGAAAGCACCAATCTTTTGAGCCAAGTTGACGAATGGNTGNAAGCGCTGGGTCTCTTCAGGTGCAATTGCTGGAAAATTAACAGCATTACGGATGATNCCTNAGCGAAGGTAGTCTCTGACACCAGCGGCAGCCTCCACNCCGACGAGNTCTTGGGCCTCTTCGGTAGAACCAGCAATNTGTGGAGTAGCCACCACCTCNGGTAATGTNGTGAGACGGGTTTCGGNTGGNGGTTCTTGAGAGAAAACATCAAGTCCGGCGCCACCGATGTGTCCTGANTCTATAGCATCAGCNAGNGCGGNCTCGTCAATTAGACNACCNCGAGCAGTGTTGATTAATCGCAAACCAGNTTTGCATTTACNAAGTCGATNCGCATCAAACATNTTGAATGTGTCAACACTGGATGGCACGTGTAAACTCAAAAAATCTGACTGTGNGCATAACTCGTCGAGAGATACCANCTCCACGTTGAGATTTCTTGCTATCTCTTCAGAAATATAAGGNTCGTGGGCTAGGACNCTCATACCGAAGGCTTGTGCTCGAGACGCGACTTCNTGTCCAATTCGGCCTAGCCCGACAAGGCCNAAGGTTTTCCGCCAAAGNTCAGTTCCTAGCAGTTCTTGNTTTGTCCATNCGCCTTTCTTCATATCAGCGTCGGCTCGTGCTATGGATCGTCCNAGTGTCAATATNANGGCGCAGGTGTGTTCTGCAACACTGATGCTGTTAGCNCCTGGTGAATTCAGCACNAGAATACCGAGTTNACTTGCAGTCNTGAGGTCGATGTTGTCGACCCCTGTGCCAGCCCGTGCAACGACTTTGAGATGGGGAGCTGAAGANAGCAGAGNGGNGTCTACTTGTGTNGCACTTCGAATTATCAGGNCTTCCGCATCTNTCAAGCTNTTAANGAGTTCATCTTGAGACGANCCNGTGAACACTTCAACCTGCCATCCNTCTNGGNGTAACAAATCCNTAACCGAATTTGAGAGTCCATCGACGATGACGATTTTGGNAGTTTGCCCGNCTTTGGTGGTGTTAGTCGGGATANTTCNNNCTACNTTTTCNTCATTAGTCATAATTTGGAGGTGAAGATTGTTNNNCTAGTNCCCGGATATATTTGACAAGGTTTTGTAATTCCTCTGCATCGAATTTACTGTCGTACCCCCGCATGCCTGTTCGCGTGCCGTTGCGGATAACGGCTATAAGATCTTCATCGGTTCCACCCGTGCTCCAGATATCATCGGTTAGATCAGATGGAGGTTCTCTGACAAGACCCGCAAGTGGACCATCGCCGGAACCGGATTCACCATGGCAATCGGTGCACCATTCGATGTACGAGCGTTTGCCATCTTCTATCGACTCGTCAGCGCTTGATTCCGTTTTGTTGGGTGAGCTTTCTTGCAAGACCACTGTTTGCTTCATAGCAAACGTCTCTGTTTGAAGGACAGAGAGATACAAGGCTAGAGGTGCTAGTAGAGCTGAAACCAATAACTTCTTTATCACTTGTTTATGCCTTGGGTTCTCAGGACCCCTGAGAATTGATTAACGGCCCGACGTAAATACATGGCCGTACACACCGGAATGCTTACAGTATAATGTGAGTTAAGAGTTGGTATCGACCTTTGCTCAATGCATCTCGTTAGCACCATAGTGGTGCAAACCGCAGGAACACCCCTTATTGAAGCGGTGATTGACCTTGGACGTTATGTTTTCCACAGGGTTTTCCACAGAATCTGTGAACATTTCGAGATGTCTGACGGGTCAGTGACCTAAAGTGCATAACCAATCCTGTTAACGGTAACTCGTAATTGAATCACTAATAACTTATGACTGAACCAACCAAATATACGCCGGACTCAGAAGGCGAAGAGATTACTTGGCAAAATGGTACCCTTGTGGTCCCCGACGTTCCCATCATTCCATTTATTGAAGGTGATGGTGTCGGACCTGATATCTGGCTTGCGAGCGAGCGAGTGTTTGATGCTGCAGTGAAGAAAATTTTTAATGGTCAACGTCGCGTTGCGTGGCTAGAGGTGCTTGCTGGTGAAAAGGCTAACGCAGAGTTTGGTGAATGGTTGCCTAGTGAAACAATCGAGGCGATCAGAAACTATAAAGTTGCAATAAAAGGGCCACTTACGACACCGGTTGGTGGTGGAATTAGGAGCTTGAACGTAACCTTACGTCAGGTTTTAGATCTTTTTGCCTGTGTGCGGCCAGTTCGGTACATTACTGGAACACCGGCACCAGTTCGGCATCCAGAACGGATGAATGTAGTGATTTTTCGAGAAAACACTGAGGATGTTTATGCTGGGATCGAGTGGGCACGTGGTACACCACAGGCCGAGAAGATTATTGAGTTTCTTTCGAATGAGATGGGGTGTCGGATACGTCCTGACTCCGGAATTGGCGTAAAGCCAATGTCTGAGTTTGCTTCGCAGCGGCTAGTGCGCAAGGCGCTGCAGTACGCTGTAGCGAATGGTCGTAAGACTCTTACTTTGGTCCATAAGGGAAACATTATGAAGTTTACGGAGGGTGCTTTTCGGGACTGGGGTTACGAATTAGCGGAAAAGGAATTCGCCGAGCAGGTTGTGACCGAGCACGCAGTTTCAGGTGGCGCAGCCCGTAAAGGAAAGATTCTGGTGAATGACCGGATTGCGGATAGTGTTTTTCAGCAGGTTTTGACTCGGACTGATGACTACGATGTGTTTGCTACCCCGAATCTTAATGGTGACTATCTTTCTGATGCGTGTGCTGCACAAGTTGGCGGACTAGGAATGGCGCCTGGTGCGAACATCGGTGACGAAATCGCTTGCTTTGAAGCGACACATGGCACCGCACCGAAATATGCTGGTAAAGATGTCATTAACCCAAGTTCGGTCATCCTTTCAGGAGCTATGATGTTTCGGCATCTGGGGTGGGGCGAGGTTGCGGAACTCATTGAGTCTGGACTTGAGCGAACTATTCGCCAGAAAAAGGTGACCTATGATTTAGCCCGCCAGATGGAAAAGCCCAATAAGTTGAAAACTTCCCAATTTGCCGGGGCAATTATCAAGAATTTTTAAGACACTTCTGAAGGTATTATTTCTATAAAAATCACTAATTCGTGAGGGGTGTTAGTTATGAATCGCAAAGTTACCGTCATTGGATCCGGTCACGTTGGTGCAACGGCCGCTCGAGGAATTGCTGATAAGGAACTAGCCGATGTTGTACTCCTCGACATACTGGAAGGTGTGCCGCAGGGCAAGGCCCTTGACATGCTCGAAGCGTGCCCAATCGAAGGATCTGACTCTCATGTGTTAGGTACGAATGACTATGCAGATACAGCGGGCTCTGACATTGTTGTGATCACAGCTGGTTTGGCGCGAAAACCAGGGATGAGCCGTGATGACCTGTTGATGAAGAACCATGCCATCATCAAATCTGTTACCGAGCAGGTAGTCCTTCATTCCCCGGACTGTATCATCATGCCAGTTACGAATCCGCTTGACGCTATGTGTCAGGTTGTTTATCGCGTGAGTAAGTTTCCTCGTGAACGTGTCATTGGTATGGCTGGTGTTTTAGATTCAGCGAGGATGCGGACGTTTATAGCTAGTGAACTTAATGTTTCGGTAGAGAATACTCACGTATTCGTGTTGGGTGGGCATGGTGACACGATGGTTCCGCTACCTCGTTATTCGACCGTAGCGGGCGTTCCTATAACAGAACTCCTTGATTCGAAAACGATTGACCGCATCGTCAAGCGAACTGCGAGCGGGGGAGCAGAGATTGTAAAGTTGCTAGGCACAGGTAGTGCATATTACGCGCCAGGGTCGGCTATCGTTGAGATGGTCGATGCAATTCTTAAAGATAAAAAGAAAATTTTACCATGTGCAGTGTTTCTGCAGGGTGAATATGGGATTCACGATTTATTTGTTGGTGTGCCTGTCAAGCTTGGTTCTCAAGGTATCGAGGAGATAGTGAAAATTACCCTCAGCGCAGAAGAACAAGCAGCCCTTCTGAAGTCCGCAGCTGCTGTGAAAGAACTCGTCGATGTGCTCAAAGTCTGAGCACTGAGATTCTAGGACAAAATTTTGAAGATTCACGAATACCAAGCAAAGGCTCTCCTTGCAAGTCAAGGAGTGTCGGTGCCTCGGGGAGCGGTGGCGTTTACCCCAGGGGAGTCTAAGCAAATCGCTCAAGAGCTGGGAACTGCAACGCTCGTTGTGAAGGCTCAGATTCATGCTGGAGGTCGTGGTAAGGGTGGTGGAGTGCAAGTTGTCCAAGGTCTGAATGAGGTGGAAAGTGTGGCAGGCGAGATGTTGGGTTCATGTCTCGTCACCCACCAAACTGGACCTGCAGGACGAACGGTCTCTCGTGTCTTGATAGAAGAGGGACTTGACATTACGAAGGAGCTTTACCTCAGCCTTTTACTGGATCGCAGTCAAGAGTGTCTCGTGATGATAGCTAGTTCAGCTGGTGGGATCGATATCGAAAAGGTAGCAGTAGACTCTCCCGAGTTGATTACACGGGAAAGCATTCGTCTTGAAACCGGTGTGTCAGATGTTCAAGCGAGACAATTAAGCGCAGCTTTGGGTTTCGAAGAGTCACAGTTCGAAACCGCGGCTCAGGTAATGAGAGCTGTGTACGATACCTACACAATCAATGACGCGACCTTAGTCGAGATTAATCCGCTGATTGTAACTGGTTCTGGCCGAGTAGTTGCGCTAGATGCGAAGATCACCCTCGATGATAATGCGCTTTTTAGACATGCAAATCTTGTTGAGTTGCGTGACCTAGGTGAAGAAGAAACGTTAGAAATTGAGGCTTCAAAGCATTCACTTAGTTATATTCGACTTGATGGGAATATAGGATGCATGGTGAATGGTGCCGGTCTTGCTATGGCCACAATGGACATAATTAAATTCGCGGGTGGTGAGCCTGCCAATTTTCTAGATGTTGGTGGTGGGGCTAACGCAGGGCAAATCCATGAAGCGTTCAAGATTTTGATAAGCGATGAAAATGTCACTGCCGTACTTATTAATATTTTTGGTGGAATTTTACGATGTGATGTATTAGCTAAAGGTGTTATTGCAGCAGTCCGTGGCTTAGAAGTGCGTGTTCCTATTGTCGTTCGGATGGAGGGCACTAACGTTGATCAAGGTCGCGAACTGTTGAAGGATAGCGGATTGAATTTTTCGACCGCTTCAACTATGGCCGAGGCTGCCGACCGTGTTGTTGCACTCGCAGGGAAGGGTGAGGCCTAGCATGTCAATTCTCATCGACCAGAAAACACGTCTAATAGTGCAAGGGCTAACTGGACGTGAGGGAACGTTTCACGCAAAGCAGTCGGTGGCTTATGGGACGGCGGTTGTGGGAGGAGTCACTCCTGGGAAAGGCGGCAAAATTCATGAGGGCTGGCCAATTTTTAACACTGTGAGGGCTGCGGTTAGTGAAACGGGAGCGAATACTTCGCTGGTATTTGTGCCACCGGCGTTCGCCGCCGATGCGATTATTGAAGCAGCGGAGGCGGGCGTTTCTTTAATTGTTTGTATTACCGAAGGGATTCCAATTCTGGACATGGCTCGAGCGATGAGTGTTATT
>NZSH01000027.1 GCA_002696705.1 Woeseiaceae bacterium
ACTGATTGAACTACTCCAGCCTTACGATGTACGAACCGCTCGGTGGCACCTTATAAACAAGAATGTCGCCCATGCGCAGGCCTCCAAAGCGGCTTTGATTCTAGCAGAAACTGGGGTCTAGGCTCCTTAACGTTACAGAATCGCCTGAATGCAGTAGGATTTCTGTCTTAGGACGAATCATTGGAAGTCGTTGCCTGGTGTGGTTCATTTAATCATGCGAAAAATTAAGACATCTGCACTCCTGTTAATTGCGGCCACTCTGGTTTTAGGGGCTAGTACGCCCCAGGAAGATGACGTCGTTTTCTTATCGCTCGACACCGTATTCGACCGTGGCGCCATTTTCCAAGACCGCAACAGTGACGAAGTGATTGATTTTATTAATGCGAGGTTTGTGTTGGGTAACGTTCCGACACCAACCGAAATCACGGCTGCTGCTGAGGTGGCTGCTCGCCTTGGTTTTGAGACGATGGCACTTGATTTACCACTGCCTCGTAGTGCGGGGGAAGGGACGATGATTGCCATTGGCCGAGCCGGCGTAAGCCGGGCACGGCTATCGGAGGCCGATCTGAGGCTGGACACACTCTTGCCTGGAGAAGGTCTTGTCACTGTTGGTCACCTCGCGAATGACCAAGTGCTGGTGGTCGCCGGAGGGGATGACCGAGGAACACTTGCCGCCGCACGGTTACTTGCGGGCCGCCTTCCGCATGTGTGGGATCCGAAAGGCCCGACACTGACTGACGTCCTTACTAACGTGCGAGACTTTCTCAGTGACGCAGGTGTTGTTCCCGCCGGGATGGCAGTCGAGAATGTGCACGTAAAGGCTGAGGATAATGCTATCGATCGTTTGACGATTACGGTTCAAATGAGTTCCGCAGCTGATTCGGTAGGAGCTGAGACGGCTCTGAACCGACTCGCAGATGAACGAATTACATCGCCTAATCAGGAAGCGGTAGTCGACGATGAGTCTGAGCCGGAATTGTCCTACTCAGGCGCCCGTGTCGTGCGTATCAACCTGTTCGCAGATTCAGAAGCGCTGGGTTTTGTTGATGTACCACGGGCTGCCCCCCCAGCCGACAAGCCGCTTGCGCCAAGGCCAGGTTCTGGTGTGAAGCGTAGCCTTGATCTGTCAAGTGTCTATTCCAGCGACGGATTTCTCGGGGACGCGAATAGCGATCTAATTTCGGATCGGACGGATGTTGTTATCGTTCCTTCCGGTGCTGGTACTGACGGCACAATTGATCTTGCTGCTCGCATAGGGCTTGAGGTCACTGGCTTATCGATTCCGCTAGTGCGTACGGTCGATGAAATTGACGCTCCAAGCTCCGAGCCTACGTTGGTGTTGGTCGGGACTCCACACCCGCTCGTGGATGAGTTAGTGGCGGACGGCAAACTAACGTTGCCTACGTTGCAATCTGGGCAAGGGCTGATCCGAGTTGTACCCAAGGCGTTTGGTAGTAAGAGTGCCGTCGTCATTACCGGAGCTGATGCGTCTGGTGTCGCGCGGGCCCTTGAGCAAGTCACAGAACGATTTCCTCACGTGTGGCAACGCGGAAAGGACCGAACGACGCTTGACCAAATTGAGAGCGACCTGCGAAATGTCTTGGCTGGTCGATCCCCTGCAGGGCAGGCGGCCACAGCGCTGTATAAATTGGATCAGGTCTTTCAAGAGTTGTCGCAGCTCGATCTTGAATCGGCGGAGGTGACCGTCTACGTCGATAAACCAGAATCCGGCCTTGGGGTTCTAGTGCAGGACACGGCTGTTCAACAACTGACTGTCGATCACCTCAATGTTCGTGTGGAAAGTTTGGATGTTCAGGAAGCAAAACCGATTAGCGTGAATGGCGCACCGATCAGCGCTGAATTTGATATTCCATCCGAGGTCGATGAATTTTGGCGAATCCTTCGCTCGCAGGTAATGCCGTCGGTGACTTGGGACGAGCCGGTTGTCGTGATGGCCCGGTTGAGTGAGCCACCCCCGATACGATCGAAGCTTGAGCAACAAGCAGTCCAAGAACTTGTTGATGCGGGTGCCAGACTTGAAGATGTGTCGGTCACGATAACCTCAGCCTACAAGCAGGGATTCAGCTGGCTGTACGACATTGTTCGGCCAAGATTAAGCGAGCAGCCCGTTGATAACATGCTGATTCGCTATGCAGAGATCGGCCCACCGGAGGACTGGCAACAGCAGGCCATGTTCACGCCTACGCGCTGGTTGCTTGAACTACACCCAATCGACGAGATTCTCGCAAATGAGTTAAACCTCACGCTTGAAAAAATCGTTTTTGAAAAGATGCCGATTGGATCGCCAACGTACGAGGTGATTGCGCGCGATGCAAATAACGTTGAGTTGCTCCGAGAAACGTTTGAGCCGAAGTTCGTGCTGAGNTCNTTTTTCGATCAATTTCCGGATTATGAAAAGGTTCGAGTTACGACNGGATGGATATCAGCNCAGNCGGGCGATCGCCAAATCGTTGACACGCGCATCGTGACCGACTTGGAACGATTNTGGGACTATTNCCAAGGNACGACCTTACCAGCTATCTACGATTACGTAATGGNNCTGCACGAAGGCAAACCGCTTGCTGCTGATGCGCCNCATTTCGGTGAACTCCGNGTGCAGGTCACACTCAGCGAGTCGGATTATCAACTTGGGATAGATCAAGAACAAATCGCACCAATGGAANCACTGCACGAAGAGATCTACTTTTCGACACTGCACTTCTTTGACGTGCTCGGCCGTTTCACNCGGGGACNGCCTTTAAATTACCCGGGGCGAGTTATTCCGATTGTGAAGGCAACGTCGGACGGTTTGCCTGGCCGGGCGGCCATAAGTTTTACTGGTTTTGGATCAAGTCGACCAGCAGTTAACGTCGACTACCGTGAGCGCAATGGTCGGCCCGGCACCAAGCGCCGAGATATTCCCAAAGTGTCCGTCGAACGACCACGTTCACTTTCAGCTCAGGTGAGTCTGGAAAGTAATGGACTGGAGAAGCTTGACCTGCGCGTGAAAGTTGACACCCAGCACGACGAATGGGCTGAACTTGCTTTACGAACCAGAGTAGAAAGTGTTGATGCTCAGATAATGTCGGCTGAGCAAGTTATGGCCGTGGTAGACAACCTGAATTTGTTGCGCGCAGCAGGTTTGTATCGCGATGCTCTGGCATATCACGATGTCGGCGTTCTGCAGGTCTCAGCTGGTTGGGAACATGACATTGACGTTCTTAGTGAACCAGTGACAACACTCACTCAAAATGGACAGGCTAGCCCGTTTCCCGCTGTGACTGAGCTGTTACGTGATGCGCCGGTCGTAGCTGTTGGAGAGGGCCCCCTCGTGCAATGGGATACTCCTATTCCTCCGTCGGAAGCCTATGCCCTGCTGGCGATGATGGCTGAATATCCAGAGGCGACGACCTATCAGGTTGGCAAGAGCTATTTGGGTAAGGATGTCTGGGCTATGGATTTGATGTCGCCGATCGAGGCGTCGCATTGGTCGCACACCAAAGCGACGACGTTTAAACCGACAGTGATCTATTCCGCTAGGCAGCACGCGAATGAAGTCTCCTCAACGAGTCATGTGCTGAGGCTAGCGGAACTACTGCTAACGGATTCCAGTGTTCGACAGCAACTTGATAAGGTGAACGTCGTCATTCACCCAATCACAAACGCCGACGGCGCACAGTTGGCATACGACTTAGCACAACAGACCCCCAACCATATGCTGCATGCTGGTTACTTGGGTGCGCTCGGTGTTGATGTTGGGGCAGGGCAATGGGAGAGCGATCCTCTTTATCCGGAGTCAACAATCCGCCCGGAACTTTGGCGGACTTGGCTGCCAGACATTTTTTTAAACCCGCATGGTTATCCTTCACACGAGTGGGTTCAGTTGTTTTCAGAATATGCGGGTTGGGTTCGTAACCGGGTGACACAATCCCGAAGCTGGTGGGGCATGCGTGGGTGGTTTATGCCTGGATTCGGATATTTAGACGATCCACGTTATCCGCGTCACAAGTCAGCTGCATTCGAGATTCGCGATCTCATTACTGAACACATCAACGCCTTACCAGAGATTCGGGCTTTCAATGACCGTGCCTATGCTCGTTACCGTCGCTACGGCTTTGCACACGATAATGAAAATTTTAAGCTTGATTTTTCAGACGACGTTTTGATTTACACGGGGATTAAAGGAGCACGTGTTAGTCCAGGCAGTCGAAGTTTTATGGCTCGTAACCCACGGGTGACTATTTGGAGTGGTAGCACCGAGGCACCAGATGAGACTGCCCGAGGCGACTGGATGAAGCTGGTTGCAGCTGCCGGTCTGCAGTGGGATAAGGCAATTTTAAAGTATTTGGCTGAAGGTCAGCACGTCGTCGAACGTGACGGCAGTGATTTTTTTGGCGGCGTACGGTTAACGATGTTACGGCCAAGACCGCCGAAAGTTGATGATGCTGAGTGAGGACTGACTGTGGATATGTCAGCCCAAAGTGGGACTGTCGACTAATCCCGATCGCAATGTGTGCGATTGTGCTTTTCGCACACGAGCAGCGTTAACGACACCAGCCTTCGTCGAGCTGCTGCCGAAAATCCAGCGTAGTGTGATCAATCATGTTTACGACTTCAAGTACAACGTTTGAGTGGTGGAACAAGTCTTCTCCGGTCGCGCGGAAAGCCCTTGTGGCTGCATCGCTGGGTTGGATGCTCGATTCGTTCGACGTCATGCTCTATGCGTTGGTGTTGGCGGTACTCATGACGGACTTGGGTATGGACAAGGCTACCGGTGGTTCGTTGGCATCATTGACACTCGTCGCATCAGCCATCGGTGGTGTTCTGTTCGGCGTCATCGCTGACCGTTTTGGGCGTGTCCGTGCTCTCGTGATGAGTATATTAATTTACTCAGTGTTTACCGCCGCCTGCGGGTTCGCGCAGACAGTTCGTCAACTAGCTGTCTTCAGAGTATTTTTGGGTATTGGTATGGGTGGCGAATGGGCGAGTGGAGCAGCACTGGTGTCAGAAACCTGGCCGTCAGAACACCGGGGAAAAGCACTCGGCTTAATGCAGAGTTCTTGGGCGATTGGCTATGCGCTCGCTGCGGCGGTAACCGCCATCGTGTTACCCATTTGGGGTTGGCGTGCCGTATTTTTTGTTGGGATTTTGCCAGCGTTGTTCACGTTATGGATTCGACGTGATGTGGCCGAGCCTGAGATTTGGCGTGCGAGGGTAGAGTCTGGCAAGCCGCGAGGCAGCTTAAGGGATATTTTTCGAGGTTCACTACTGCCCTTAACAATTGCCCTGACACTGATGAATGCCTGCATCATGTTTGCGTGGTGGGGTTTCAATCTTTG
Source organism: Woeseiaceae bacterium (assembly GCA_002696705.1). Taxonomy (GTDB): domain Bacteria; phylum Acidobacteriota; class Vicinamibacteria; order Vicinamibacterales; family UBA823; genus UBA8106. Next base: position 5,340 of record NZSH01000027.1, read on the forward strand.
GATTCCAGCTTACCTGTCACTACCGATCAACGAGGGCGGCATTGGGTTGAGTGCCTACGCGATGTCTGGATTCATCATTGCAATGCAGGTGGGCATGTGGTGTGGTTACGTGACTTTTGGCTTTGCGAGTGACATTTTCGGCCGGAAGCGTACCTATGTCATCTATGTGCTCACCGCTGCGCTACTTATTTTGGCGTATACCTCTACTCGGTCTCCATCGGCACTTTTGGTACTGGGGCCACTCGTGGCATTTTTTGGAACCGGTTCGTTCAGTGGCTTCGGTGCAGTGACCGCAGAAATCTATCAAACTGATATCAGGGCAACCGCTCAAGGCTTTACCTATAATATTGGACGACTTGCGAGTGCCCTTGCACCATTCGTTGTCGGATCGCTTGCCGATACGCATGGATTTGAGGTGGCACTCTCGATTTCCTCAATAGCATTTGTTCTGGCTGGTGTGTCATGGATCTGGATTCCGGAGACGAAGGGAAGGAAATTATGCTGAACGGTCGACCAATGCGATCTAGGTTGTTGGCCGGGTTTCGAATGTTTACCAGTTTAGTCATTGCCTTGCTTATCCCGTTGGTGGTGACATCGTTTGGTAGTGCCCAAACGGAAGGTGACCAGCCACGTGGATTCGATAGCAAGGATCTGCACCTGTTGCAGTCGGTTGGCGATGTGCAGTTAGCTCCAGCAGGGCATGCAGTGGCATACAGCATACGGAAAAGCGATCGACCGGGACGTCCATATNCCGAAGTATGGGTTATGGATATATCCACTGGTCGGCNAGTACGTCTGGGTGGTCCAGAGGGGTATGCATCAAATCCTCGGTGGTCGCCAGATGGGCGTGAGATTGCGTACTTTGGTAGGACGGAGGGGCANAGAGGCNTCGTTGTATCACGCGCCGACGGTTCCAATGCCACATTTCTCGCGCCNGTCTTGGGCACGAATCACCCATTACCGTCAGCTGGTGAACAAATCGCATGGTCGCCTGACGGCAACAAAATCGCCTATGTTTCGTCCANGCCNGGACCCGAGTCTGACGAAATGAATGGTGATCCCAGAATAGTTAGACGCTATCTCTATAAGCCCACTGCTGCTGAAGGCNCNACNCGATTTAATGACAACCGGCGCGTTCACATTTTTGTGTTCGACCGTCTAACGAATCGCAACTTTCAGTTAACGCAGGGGAACTATTACGAACATTCGATTGATTGGTCGCCTGTTCGAGACGAGATCCTCTTCATCTCGAATCGCGAANCNGACCCGGATCGCGTTTTTAATTACGACATCTTTGTCGTGCAAGTTGACACNGCCGAAGTACGGCGTCTCACCGANACACCGAATGCCGAATATCAACCCAGGTGGTCACCGNATGGNAAGAGTATTGCCTATTTAGCAACACGACGGTTACTCACTTCNTCGGAGACGACGATGGAGGATACCCATGTTTGGTTNATGAATGCTGATGGCGCCAATCGCCGCGAGTTGGGTGGTAATGTTGATAACCGACAACGTGCGGTGGAATGGACTCCAGATGGCCAGTCGCTGTGTTTTACCGTTCAGGCACGAGGNAACGTNCATTTGTTNTGTCTGCCGGCTGCGGGCGGGTCGCCAAATATGTTNGTGATAGACCGCGGNAGAGTCGGTGCATGGTCGAGATCTCGTGANGGCAAGGCAGCCTTTGCATTTACCTCGACNGTCGCGCCAGCCGAGTTATTCGTNAAGCAGNATAATCAGTCTCGGATGTTGACNTCTCTAAATACTGAGTTGATCNGTCAGCGTACCGTTGCCGAAGTNGAATCGTTCTCATTTGCNAGTTTCGATGGGCGAAGNATTGAAGCATTTCTTACTAAACCAGTCATCCTCGACACGATTAANCGACANCCACTCATCGTGCAGATTCACGGCGGGCCGCATGGACAACANGGNGCGGCNTTTAACGCGACAGCTCAGGTGTATGCGAGTCGTGGTTGGGCGACGTTAATGGTTAATTACCGAGGNTCAACCGGGTACGGTCAGGAACTGACTGATGCAATCTTTAAGGACCAAAATGGAGGAGAAGCGAAAGATGTTTTGGCGGGTCTCGATGCCGCGCTTGAACGCTATNGATGGATCGATTCTGAGCGTCTTGGTATCGANGGGGGTAGTTATGGNGGGCAACTCACAAACTGGATTATCACCCAGACCGACCGCTTTCAAGCTGCCATTCCTCGATCGAGCATTTCAAATCTAGTCAGTTTCAACTACATGGCCTACTATCATGATTANTTAGCGGTCGAATTTGGTGCATATCCTCACCAGGATGGTGTNATGGATCTGCTGTGGGAGCGNTCCCCAATCCGATACGTTGCCAACGTACGAACACCAACGATGNTAGTTCATGGTGAAAATGACAATGATGTGCCGATNGCTGAAGCAGAGCAATTCTTNATTGCCCTCAAAGACGTCGGCGTNGAANCGGTTATGGTGCGNTACCCACGCGAGGGCCATGGCATCCGNGAAACGGCGCATCGGGTCGATTCNCTCGATCGCAGTATGAATTGGTACGAGCGCTATTTCGCCAGNTCCANGACCTCCACGANCTCACGCTGATAGTAATGCCGAGAGTGGGGCGAATTTGGGTGCATTTTTGCAAGTTTNNCTNCTNTTCCAGNNTGGNCNCAGCCCNATTCTTTGTGTGCTTGCTTGTCCAATCACTGGGGAGTAGACTTGCAGGCCTCACGTAAGAATCTAGGGTNATTCCGGCGGCGGCGGGTCAGTGACGTCTGGAAGGGGGCGATCGTGACAATGCAATCACGGATTCTGTCAGTGTCCATTTCGGCGATNATTTTCGCNATGACATTGACAACGACGGGCTGTGGTGGTTCCTCAGAGAATACNTCTTTAGGTGGTCCCATTGAGATAGAAGTCTCNCAACTTTTCATTACCGTTACCAATAAAAGTGGCATGGCGATCACTGANATCAAGTTGGAAGTNATTCCTNCGGGTGGGCAGACTAGNTNTGGGGCNNCNCATTATCGTCTTGAAAATNCTGACAAGAAGGATTTTTCGCTAGGAGATCTTCGAGGCAGTGATGGGACGCCGTTTAATTTACGGGTGCATAAGCCTGACCGTGTGCGAGTGACTGCCACGGACATTGATGCGACGGCTTACGATATTGAGATACCGTGGAGTTAGGCTGACTGACGTTTTTAAGCATAACTAGGTGTTTCCCGGTTGTCTCGCAACGTACCGGCAACTTCGATTTTCATCTTAAATCACAGGTATCTCGGGTCATATTCGTCACTGACGCCATGCTCAGGATAGAGTAGGCTTGAGGAGCGTACCCGTGAACATCGACTCCATCCTCAACCTAGTTGCCCTTTTATTCACACTGGCTGCCGCGTTTGGCTACGTGAACCACCGGTGGTTGAAGCTACCGCACACCATTGGTTTAGTCGTCGTGGCGTTGTCCGCCTCAC